>CAYNDG010000052.1:6789-9726 GCA_964395805.1 uncultured Brevundimonas sp. | reverse complement strand
CAGGAGTTTGGCGTGCGCGGGTCGATCGACCAGATCCGGCCCGGCCCGGTCGTGACGCTGTACGAACTGGTGCCCGCACCGGGGGTCAAACACGGGCGCGTGGTGGCGCTCAGTGACGATATTGCCCGGTCCATGTCGGCGCGCGCCTGTCGCATCAGCGTGGTCCAGGGGCGCAATGCCATCGGCATCGAACTGCCCAATGCCCGGCGCGAGACCGTGTATCTGCGCGATCTGCTGGCCTCAGGCGAATATGACAAGCCCGCCCATCTGTTGCCGCTGGCGCTGGGCGAGACCATCGGCGGCGAGCCCTATGTCGCCGATCTGGCGCGCATGCCGCACCTGCTGATCGCGGGCACCACCGGCTCGGGCAAGTCGGTCGGGGTCAATGCCATGATCCTGTCGATCCTGTACCGGCTCAGCCCCGACGAATGCCGCTTCATCATGATCGACCCCAAGATGCTGGAACTCAGCGTCTATGACGGCATCCCCCACCTGCTCAGCCCGGTGGTGACCGATCCGAAGAAGGCGGTCGTGGCGCTGAAATGGACCGTGCGCGAGATGGAAGACCGCTATCGCCGCATGTCCAAGCTGGGGGTGCGCAACATCGCCGGCTACAACGCGCGCGCCAAGGAGGCCCAGGCCAAGGGCGAGCATTTCGAGCGTACGGTCCAGACCGGTTTCGACGAGCAGGGCCGCCCGGTCTATGAATCCGAGAAGATCCGGCCCGAGCCCATGCCCTATCTGGTGGTGGTCATGGACGAGATGGCCGACCTCATGTTGGTGGCGGGCAAGGACGTCGAGGGCGCGGTCCAGCGTCTGGCCCAGATGGCGCGCGCCGCCGGCATCCACCTGATCATGGCGACGCAGCGCCCGTCGGTCGATGTGATCACCGGCACGATCAAGGCGAACTTCCCGACCCGCATCAGCTTCCAGGTCACCTCCAAGATCGACAGTCGCACCATCCTCGGCGAACAGGGCGGCGAGCAGCTGCTGGGTCAGGGCGACATGCTCTATATGGCCGGAGGCGGGCGGATCACCCGCCTGCACGGGCCGTTCGTGACCGACCGCGAGGTCGAGGAGGTCTGTGCCCACCTGCGGGCGCAGGGCGCACCCGACTATCTGGACCTGATCACAGATGAGCCGGACGGCGACGGCGGCGATGGCGGCGACGACGGGGGCGGCACCGGCGATGACCTGTACGACCGGGCCGTGGCCGTGGTCACCCGCGACCGCAAGGCCTCGACCTCCTATGTCCAGCGGCGGCTGCAGATCGGCTATAACCGCGCGGCCTCGCTGATCGAACGGATGGAGCAGGAAGGCGTGGTCAGCCCCGCCAACCATGCCGGCAAGCGCGATGTGCTGGCCGGACCGCCGCCCTTGTAGAGTGGCCCTATCGCTCGCCGCGCGGCGGCTCGCTGCTTGAGGGGATTGTTTTCGCCCTATCGCTCGCGACGCGGTCGCTCGCTGCTTGAGGGCGGGATGAACCCGCGCGCGGGAAGGGCGTTGATCGGCACCGGTGCGGTGCCGGGTCCCGATTTCGATGAACGGGGCTTCATCGCAGCGCCGGAATATGGTCAGGCTGGGGCCATGACCGCGCCTTGCGGACAGGGGATGGTCGAGCCTCGATCCGCTTCACTTTCAAGGATGATTTCATGACGACGCCTCACATCCTGTCCCGCCGCGATTTTGGCCTCGGTGCCGCCCTGGGCGTGACGGGCCTGCTGGTCAGCGCGCCCTCGGTCCTGGCCCAGGCGGGCCTGTCGGCCGAGGACCAGGCCGTGGTGGCCCGGGCCCAGACCTATCTGCGTGGCCTGACCTCGGCCCAGGGCGAGTTCGTCGAGACGGGCGCGGGCGGTCAGCGCCGTACCGGCCGGTTCTGGCTGCAGCGCCCCGGCAAGATGCGCTTTGAATACACCAACCCCGAAGGCCTGCTGGTCGTCTCGGACGGCAACAACGTCATGCGCTATGATCCGCGCCTCGAGGTGTTCCGTCAGGTGCCGCTCAGCGAGACGCCGTTGTCGACCTTTCTGTCGCGCGAGGTCCGGCTGGACCAGGGGGTCAGGATCGACCGGGTCGTGCGCCGGGAGTCCGGTGCCTTTGCCCTCGTGGCCCGCGATTCCCGGCGTCCGAACGACGGCTCGGTCACCCTGGCCTTTGCCGGTGACCCCATGCGTCTGCAGGAGTGGACGGTGGTCGATGCCCAGGGGGCGCGCACCCGCACCCAGCTGACCACGCTCAGACCCGCCGGCAATCTGTCGAACAGCCTGTTCCAGCTGCGCGACCCGACCCGCCGCCCAGGCCGCAATCGTTGACGGACACCCCCGGACGACGAATCGTGTCGGGCCGGTCACAGCGGGCCCCCCCGCGATTTCCGGTTTGACGTTTTCGATTGGACGTTGCATAATGACAACAGGCTGGGAGCAGCCATTTGACCGTTGCGGATGTCATCCCCCTCCCTTCGGCAGAGAGACCCTGAAAACGCCCGGCCTGCCCCTTGGCCGGGCGTTTTTTTGGGGGCCGGGCGTTTTTTGGGGGCCGGGCTTTTTTGGGGGGCGTTTTTTGCGCGACCTTCCCGACGCCTGCTATGGCGGGCGCATGACCCTTCGCCTGACCACCTGGAACATCAACTCGGTTCGCCTGCGCATCGATCAGGTCGCCCGCTATGTGGCCGAGAGCGCCACCGACGTCCTGCTGCTGCAGGAAATCAAATGCACCGACGACCAGTTTCCGGTGCGCGCCTTCGAAGAGATGGGCCTGCCGCACCTGAAGATCGGCGGCCAGAAGGGCTGGCATGGCGTCGCCATCGCCAGTCGCCTGCCCCTGGACGAAGCACCGAACCTGGGCCTGTGCCGGGAAGGCCATGCGCGCTGCGTCTCGGCGACTGTCCGGGGCGTCGAGATCCAGAATTTCTACATCCCGGCGGGCGGGGACCTGCCC
>CAYNDG010000052.1:300-6710 GCA_964395805.1 uncultured Brevundimonas sp. | reverse complement strand
CCGCGACCGGCAGCGGCCGCTGGTGCTGGCCGGCGACTTCAACATCGCGCCGGGCGAGTTCGACGTCTGGAACCACCGCTATATGCTCAAGGTCGTCAGCCACACCCCGGTCGAGATCGAGACCCTGACCCGGCTGCAGGATGTCGGCCAGTTCAGCGACGTCATCCGCGACGCCTTTCCGGAGCCCGAGAAGCTGGCCAGCTGGTGGAGCTACCGTGCCCAGGATTTCCGCAAGTCCAATCGCGGGCTGAGGCTCGACCACATCTGGACCTCGCCCGGCCTGACCCCCGCCGTGGTGCCGGGCTCGGCACGCATCCACGAGCCGGTGCGGGCCTGGGATCGGCCCAGCGATCATGCCCCGGTCAGCGTCGATCTGGACGTCTGAGCCGCTCTAGAACGGGAAGAAGACCGGAATGGAGACCATGGCCGCGACCCAGGTGACGAGGTTGAGCGGCACCCCGATCCGGACGAAGTCCAGATAGGTGTAGCCGCCCAGTTGATAGACCAGCACATTGGTCTGGTAACCGAACGGGGTGGCGAAAGCGGCCGAGGCCGCCATCATGACCGCCACAAGGAAGGGCCGGGGATCGACGCCGAGGCTGACGGCAAGGGCCACGGCCACCGGGGTGATCAGCACCGCCACCGTGGCATTGGACAACAGCTCGGTGGCAAACAACGTCACGCCATACAGGATGATCAGCGCCGCCAGCGGCCCGAACGGGCGGATGACGTCTATCAGAAGGCCGGCCCCGCTCTGCCCGAGGCCCGTCACCTCAATGGCGATGCCGATCACCACCATGCCCGCGATCAGCAAGAGGATATCCGGTCGCAGGCCGGAATAGGCCTCCTCGGCCGTCAATATCCGCAGCAGGATCAGCGCGACGGCTCCGCCGAAGGCCGCTGCCGCAATGGGAATCCAGCCCAGGCCGGCCGCCAGAACGACCGCCACGAAGATGCCCAGCGACACCATGGCCCGCTTGAAATCAAAGGGCCGGTCGGCCGCGCCGTACAGCTTTACATCACCCAGATGGGCGTCCCCCGAGCCGTCGTCATGGGTCCGCGCCTCGCCCAGCCGGGGCAGGTTGAACGGCAAGCGGAAGCGACGGGCGGCACGTCGCGCCTCGGCCTCGATACGGGCTTCCTCGGCCCGCTTGCGACGCAGGGCCTCGGCCTCGTCGCCGGCGACCGAGCGGCCCAGCTGCCGGGCGCCGACGAAGTAGAGCCACAGCGAGCCGCAGAGGGCGATGACCAGACCGACGGGCGTGATCTCGAACAGGGTAAAGACGGGCTGGCCGACATTCCGCGCCATGTCATTGACCAGCAGATTGGTCGAGGTGCCAATCAGGGTGCAGGAGCCACCCATGATGGTGATGTAGCTGAGCGGGATCAGGAATCGCTTGGGCGACCGGTTCAGCGATTCAGCCACATCCTTGATGACCGGTGCCGCCAGCACCACGATCGGCGTGTTGTTCAGCAGGGCAGACGCCGCGCCGCACAGAACCATGACGATCCAGAGCCCTGCCTCCCCGAGCCGGGTGCACAGCCGCGTGGCCTGCCGGATCAGCAGGCCGAGCAGGCCGGAGAGCTCAATGGCGTAGCCGATGACAAACAGACAGGCCAGCGCGATGACGGCGGGACTGGCAAAGGCGGCCTGGACCTCCACCGGGCGCACGACGCCCAGCAGCAGGAGCACGGCGGCACCGGCAAGGGCCACGACATCCGCGCGGACCCGCCCGTGGATCAGCACGCCGACCACGGCCACCAGAACCGTCAGGGCAATGATCTGGTCAAGGCTCATCCGCCCTCAAGACGCGCCGCCGCCGCCGCCGTCAATACGGGTCACGGAAATTCGTCTTGCGGCGAGAGTATGCTAAGGCCTTGGCATGTCTGGGATTGCGACTGCCAATACACCGCCTGGCGGCCCTGTTGTCCGCCCCGTCATCCGCCTTGGGCTGGCCGTCGGACTGGTTCTCGGGCTGGCCCAGTGTGACCGCCAGCCGCGCGAGCAGCCGGAGGATGCCCGACCCATTGTCGAAGCTCCCGCGCCCGAACCGGATCGCCCCGCGCCGACCACCCTCGACCGTGCCGCCTTTCTGGGCGCCATATCGCGGGCCGGGTCAGCCTATGCGACCGGGGAAACCGCCAGTGGCACTGACCCCCTGGTCGGGCGCACCTTTGCCATTCGCCTGCCATTCGGTTGTGACGCTCCCCGCGCGGCATCCACGGCCACAGCCCCTGACGCGGCGGGTGAGGCCCGTTCGCCCGATGCGGGCCTGCCCACCCTGACCTGGGGCCCGGAGAATGGAACGCTGCGCCTGGCGCTGACGCCGGACGACTGGTCGGAAACGGCCCTGGTCGTCAACTCGGGAGCGGGCGGCCGCTGGGAAGCGGTCGAGGGGTTCTGGGTCAGCCGGCCCTGGCTGGGCAGCGAAACCTGCCCCCGCGGGATGGATCGAGACCCGCTCGGCGGCGGCATCGGACAGGCGGACCCCCAGACGGTCGGTCTGGCGTCGGTCCACGAAACCAACAGCTCGCGTCTGGGTCGCCGTGACGGACGGGCCTACCGCTTCACCCTCCGGGGCGAGGATGGCCGTTCGCCCACCCCGTCGCCGATGGGCTATCGGGTGGTCCTGGAGGGCCGCTTTGCCAGTTTCCCCGACGGTCGCGCCATCCGCTGCCGCGCCGCCGGCATCGACCAGCGCCCGGTCTGTATCGCCGCCGTCCAGCTGGACCGCGTCGCCTTTGAGGATGGCGCTTCCGGCTCCGTGCTCAGCGAGTGGCGCCCCGGATAAAGCCTTCGGCGTTTCCGGGATGACAAACCCTGACGCTGAAAGTCTCAGGGCTGGAGGCGGTAGCCGCCCTGGTCGGTGACGAGGATGCGGGCCTGGCCCGGTTCGGGCTCGATCTTCTGGCGCAGGCGATAGATGTGGGTTTCCAGGGTGTGGGTGGTCACCCCGGCATTATAGCCCCACACCTCGGTCAGCAGTTCCTCGCGCGACACGGCCTTGGCGCCTGCCCGATAGAGGTATTTCAGGATATTGGTTTCCTTTTCCGTCAGCCGGATCTTGCGGCCCTCGGGCGCTGACAGGGCCTTGGCGGCCGGGCGGAACTCATAGGGACCGATGCGGAAAACGGCGTCCTCGGACTGTTCGTGGCTGCGCAGATGGGCCCGGATGCGGGCCAGCAGCACGGCAAAGCGGAACGGCTTGGCCACATAGTCATTGGCCCCGGCGTCCAGCCCAAGAACCGTATCCGAATCCGAGGTCTGGCCCGTCAGCATGATGATGGGGGTCGAGACCCCGGCCTTGCGCAGCAGGCGGCAGGCCTCGCGCCCGTCCATGTCCGGCAGGTCGACATCCAGCAGGATCAGGTCGACCCGGGAATCGCGGCCCATGCGGATGCCGTCGGTGGCGTTGGCGGCCTGACGGGGCACGAACTCCTCGTGCAGGGCCAGCTGTTCGGCCAGCGCCTCGCGCAGGTCGTCGTCGTCGTCGATGATCAGCAGGGTCTTGGACGTGGGCATACCCTGATGATGGCGAGCGTCGCGCCCTACGCCAAGGGCACGCCTGCGTTTTCCCGTCGTTCAGTCCGCATCGCGGGTTCCGAACAGGGCGGTTCCCAGCCGGACATGGGTGGCGCCAAAGCGGATCGCGGTCTCGAAATCGGCGCTCATGCCCATGGACAAGACCCTCAGACCGTTGCGCCGGGCGATCCTGGCCAGCAGGGCAAAGTGGGGGCCGGCCGCCTCCTCGACCGGCGGAATGGCCATCAGACCCTCGACTGTCAGCCCGTGAACGTCGCGCGCCCGGGCGATGAAGGCATCGGCGTCGCGCGGCGCGATACCGGCCTTCTGGGGCTCCTCGCCGGTATTGACCTGAATGAGCACACGCGGGCGTTTGCCCAGCTTGTCGGCGGCCCTCGCCAGTGCCTCGGCGAGACGGTCGCGGTCCAGCGTCTCGATGACGTCAAAGCGGGCCAGGGCGTCTTCGGCCTTGTTGGTCTGAAGCGGGCCGATCAGGCGGAGCTCGACCGCACGGCCGGCAGCCTCGGGTGCTCCCCAGCGATTCGCGGCCTCCTGAACCCGGTTCTCGCCGAACACCGTCTGACCGGCGTCGAGACTTGCGCTCACCCGGCCCCAGGGCTGGGTCTTGGTCACGGCCACCAGGGTGACGGCGGCCGGATCGCGCCCGGCTTCACGCGCGGCGGCGTCGATCCGCGCCCGGGCCTCGGCGAGGCGGTCAGAGATGGACGCGGGCGCGGAGACGGGCGATGAGAAGGACATGGCGGGCGATCCGGACGAGACAGGCCTCTGGCAGGCCGCACAGGCTCTAAACCGCGCGGCCGCAGCTGTCAGCCCGCCGGTGGCGGCCCTGCCCCCCCTGCTGTTTTTCACCGACCCTGACCGCACGCCCCGGCCATGGGACATCGCCGCCCGGATGCCGGCCGGGTCCGGGGTGGTCTATCGGGGCTTTGGCCGGCCGGATGCGGATGACGCGGCCCGCGCCCTCAGGACCGTGACCCGGGCGCGCGGCATCACCCTGCTGATCGGCGGGGATGACCGGCTGGCCGAGGCGGTCGAGGCGGATGGCGTGCACCTGCCCGAGCGGGACCGCCATCGCGCCACGGGCCTGCGGACACGATACGCCGCATGGCTACTGACCTCGTCCCTGCACGGTCCTGGCGCTCCACCCGGCAAGGACTTCGAGGGGCTGGATGCCCTGGTGCTGTCACCGGTCTTCCGCGCCGGAGGTGTCAGCGCTGGGCGCGATCCGCTCGGTCCCGAGGCCGTGGCCCGCCGGGTCGCCGATCTGCCCCTGCCCGTCTACGGGCTTGGCGGGATAACGAGCCGGACAGCACCCGCGCTTCGGGGAACCGGTCTGTGCGGTATCGCGGCCGTCGACGGAGTGGTGAAGGCGTACGGCGCCTCCTGAGCCGGGCCTAGAAGCGAAAGATGCTTTCCAGACGAACCCGGGGCTGGGCGCGGGTGTCAGACTCGCGGACGCGGGCTGGATCGGGATCGGCGGTGGCGAGGCCGGCAGAGGCGCCGACCCGCAGGCTGGGGTTGACCCGGTAGTAGGCTCCGGCCTCGACATCACCCCATTCGGTGTCGCGGCCAACCGGCTGGCTGAGGCTGAAGTCCAGGCCCCAGCGACCGCTTTCATTGACGCGGAGACCCCGACGCTGACCGGCGCGGTCGGCTTCACTGAGTGAGACTGCGGGCGCCTGTGCACGGGGGGCGGTCTGGGCCCGACTCTGGGCCTGGGCCGTGTCCGGCACCACAACCGGCATCAGGGCCGCTGCGGCCATCGCAGCTGTCAACGAAAAGGCCACGCCCGTGAGAGCGTTTTGCGAGCCCGTCTGTGCTTTGCGCGTCTTGCGCATTTGCTGCCCTTCGAGCCTTCGACCCTGATCTGGCGTCGGACGGATGGTTCCGGTCCCGGAGCCTTGACCCGCAAACCTAAGACACTGCCCTGATGTCGGGTCAATGCAATCCGGGCTCAAGGGTTGCGGCGAGGGCGACTCCTGCGTCTTCTGTGGCGCAAGCGTCACGCGAATTCCCATGCATCGGGCGTGCTGTTGCAGGCGAGTGGCCGGTCGAGGGCCGCCGGCACGCTTGCCGATGCGGCTTTGCCTTGTCTTTGCCCCTTTTCCCCGTGCTATAGGACGATCAGTTGCGGGTCGGTCCGATCCGTGCGGACACATGCGCTTCTGTCCGGGAGCGATGAGGTTGAATCTGAACGGAGAGTCCTGAATGGCCACCCAGTCGGCTGTGGTTCGTGGCGCAGCAATGGCCCTGATGGCTTCGAGCCTGGCCCTGACCGGATGCAATTCCATCCCGCTGATTGGCGGCTCGGGCGCTTCATCGAGCCCGACGGCCCCGGCGGTCGGCATCGGCGTGAACGCCTATCTCTGGCGCGCCTCGCTGGATACGCTCAGCTTCATGCCGCTTTCGAGCGCAGACCCTTGGGGCGGCGTGATCAATTATGACTGGTACTCCGACCCGTCGGCACCGAACGAGCGGTTCAAGGCCACCGTCTTCATCCTCGACACGCGACTTCGGGCCGACGCCCTGAATGTCTCGGTGGTCAAACAGGTGCGCAGCGCTGACGGCCAGTGGACGGCCGCCCCGGTCGATCCGCAGACCGAAACGGACCTCGAGAACGCCATCCTGACGCGCGCGCGCCAGCTCAACCTCGCCGACGCCCGCTGATCGTGGGGGGCCCGCGCCCCCACCCCTCCCCGACGTGACGGGCCCTGAACCGGGCCTCGTCTCTCCCGACCGACGCATCCGGGCCCGGCCCGCGCCGGGCTCGTTCAAGGAGCCCTCTTTCGCGTGGCCCGTTACGACCCCAAGACCGCCGAACCCCGCCAGCAGGATCGCTGGCGTGAGGCTGACGCCTTCACCACAC
>CAYNDG010000052.1:0-274 GCA_964395805.1 uncultured Brevundimonas sp. | reverse complement strand
CTATGTGCTGGAGATGTTTCCCTACCCGTCGGGGAACATCCACATGGGCCATGCGCGCAACTATGTGATGGGCGATGTGGTGGCCCGCTTCAAACGGGCCCGGGGCTTTGAAGTTCTGCATCCCATGGGCTGGGACGCCTTTGGCATGCCGGCCGAGAACGCCGCCATGGAGCGGGGCATCCACCCCGGTGAATGGACCTGGTCCAATATCGCCACCATGCGTGACCAGCTGAAATTGCTCGGTCTGTCCCTGGACTGGTCGCGCGAGTTCGCC
>CAYNDG010000051.1:0-10035 GCA_964395805.1 uncultured Brevundimonas sp. | reverse complement strand
AATAGGCCCGGCCGCACATGCCATAGTTGCCGGCCCCGAAGCTGCCGCCGATCAGGACGGTGAACTTGGGCACCTCGGCACTGGCCACGGCGGTCACCAGCTTGGCCCCGTTCTTGGCGATACCCTCGGCCTCATATTTGCCGCCGACCATGAAGCCCGAAATGTTCTGCAGAAACACCAGCGGGATCTTGCGCTTGCAGGCCAGCTGGATGAAGTGCGCCCCCTTCAGCGCGCTCTCCGAGAACAGCACGCCATTGTTGGCCAGAATGGCAACCGGATAGCCCCAGATGCGCGCAAAGCCGCACACCAGCGTCGTGCCATAGTCGCGCTTGAACTCATCGAACTCCGAGCCGTCGACCGTGCGGGCGATCACCTCACGCACATCATAGGGGGCGCGCACATCGTCGGGGATGATGCCGTACAGCTCGTCCGGGTCCAGCGCGGGCGGGCGCGGCTCGCGCACATCCAGCGGCACATCCTTGACCGTGTTCAGGTTGGCGACGATCGCGCGCACGATCTCCAGCGCGTGTTCGTCGTTCTCGGCCACATGGTCGACCACGCCCGATTTGCGGCCATGGGTCTCGGCCCCGCCCAGATCCTCGGCCGAGATGACCTCGCCGGTGGCGGCCTTCACCAGCGGCGGCCCGGCCAGGAAGATGGTGCCCTGGTTGCGCACAATGACCGTCTCGTCCGACATGGCCGGCACATAGGCCCCGCCGGCCGTGCAGCTGCCCATCACACAGGCGATCTGCGGAATGTCGCGCGCGCTCATCCGCGCCTGGTTGAAGAATATCCGCCCGAAATGCTCGCGGTCCGGAAACACCTCGGCCTGGTGCGGCAGGTTGGCCCCGCCCGAATCGACCAGATAGACGCACGGCAGCCGGTTCTGCTCGGCGATCTCCTGGGCCCGCAGGTGCTTCTTGACCGTCATCGGGAAATAGGCGCCGCCCTTCACCGTCGGGTCGTTGGCGACGATCATCACCTCGCGGCCCGACACCCGGCCGATGCCGCAGATCATGCCCGCCCCGGGCGCTTCGTCCCCATACATGCCGAAGGCGGCCAGCTGGCCGATCTCGAGGAAGGGCGAGCCGGGGTCCAGCAGTCGCTCCACCCGGTCGCGCGGCAACAGCTTGCCGCGGCTGACGTGACGCTCGCGCGCCTTGTCCGACCCGCCCCGCGCCGCCAGGGCAACCCGCTCGACCAGTTCGTCGCGCAGGCGGCGGTTGGTGCTCTCCAGCGCCTTGAAGGCCGGGCCGGACGGATCGATGGCAGAGGTCAGCTTGGGCATGCCCCTCCTTTAGGCAGCTTTCCCGGAACGGCAAAGGGGGCGAAACTCCTGACAGGCCGGATGACCACGCCCCCGGGAATCTGCCATAAGGCCCTATGGCCAAGGCGCGCACCGACACGCTCGAAGCGGCACTGCAGACCCTGTTCACGGGCGGCGACACGACGCATGTCAGCTGGTTCGCCCTGACCGGCGGAGAACAGCTGTTCGGCGAGGGCGACCCGGCCGATACCCTCTATCTGGTGCGCTCGGGCCGTCTGGGTGTCTTCTGCCACAGCCCCGACCAGCCGCCGCGATTCCTGGGCGTCGTGCGGCCGGGCGAGCCCGTGGGCGAAATGTCCATGCTGGCCGGCACCCCGCATACCGCCAGCGTCGTCGCCCTGCGCGATTCGGAAATCCTGGCCCTGCCGCGCGAGACCTTTTTCGAGGCGGCGCGCAGTCAGCCGGATCTGATGGTCGAACTGTCGCGTCTCATGATCCGCCGTTCCCGCGACCAGACGCTGGGCGGGGGCGAACCCAGTGTGTTCGGCTTCATCTCGGTCCGCCAGAAGCCCATCCGGGCCTTCGTCGAACGGATCGCCGCGGCAATCGAGGCCCTCGGCCTTACCTGCAAGGTCATCGACCATTCGGCTCTCAGTTCCGTCGCCGAATGGTTCAGCCGGGTCGAGGACAGCCACGACTTCGTACTCTACATCGCCGAGGCCGATGAGCCGGCCTGGGCCCGGCTGTGCACCCGCCAGGTGGATCGGCTGTTCATCGTCGGCGATCCGCTGAACGCCCCGCCCGGCGCCAGTCTGCCCCGCAATCCGGCCCTCGACGCCCAGCAGCGCACGGACCTGATCCTCCTGCGCGACCCGCGTATGCCCCGGCCGGCGAATACGACGGTCTGGCTGGACGCCGTCGGGCCCGGACGGTGGTTCCACGCCACAGACGGCAATGCCGACGACGCTGCCCGCCTTGCCCGGGTGTTGACCGGCACGGCCGTGGGTCTGGTGCTGTCGGGCGGGGGGGCTCGCGCCTATGCCCACATCGGGGCGCTCCGGGCCCTGCGCGAGGCAAGGGTCCCGCTCGACTTTCTCGGCGGGGCCTCCATGGGCGCGGTCATGGCCGCGGGGCCGGCGCTCGGCTGGACCCAGGACGAGCTGGAAGAAGAGATCAGGCGCGCTTTCGTCGCCAGCGATCCCCTGTCGGACATCACCTTCCCCCTGATTGCCATGACCCGGGCGGGCAAGGTCGCGCGACTGCTGCGCAACGCCTATGGCGATACCGAGATCGCCGACATGCCCCTGCCCTTCTTTGCCGTCTCGACCAATCTGACGACCGGGCGGATCGAGGTGCACAGGCGCGGCCTGCTGCGCCGCGCCATGCGGGCGACCATCGCCATTCCGGGGGTCATGCCGCCCGTGGTCATGCACAATCAGGTGCTGGTCGACGGCGCCGTGCTACGCAACTTCCCCGCCGAGATCATGCGTCAGATGAACGCCGGTCCGGTGATCGGGGTCGATATGTCCCAGGCCCGCGGTGTCGACCCGGCGACCCTCCGGAACCCGCCTTCCTGGTGGCGATGGATCCTGTCGGGGGACTGGAAGAAAGGGCCGCCGATCGTGGCGCTGCTGATGCGCGCCGCCACCCTGACCAGCGACGCCGATGTGGAAACCTCGCGCAAGGCCACCGATCTGCTGATCCAGCCCGAGCCCGAGGGCATGGATATCCGCGACTGGAAGGCCTACGACATCCCGGTCCGGGCTGGCTATGAGGCGGCGCGGAAGGTCCTTGAAGGCCTGGACGGCCCGGTCACCGACCTTCGCCGTAGCCGCGTCCGCAAGGCCGAGGCGGCCGAGACCGTCACCGCACCGGAACCCCCGTTGGGCGGGCGGGATCGCAAGCATAAGACCTGACTCGGGGGGATAGGGGCGCAGGGTCCCCGGGCGCTTCCGTCGGGAAGCCGCTCTCGCGATGGTACCGCCTCTCAGGCTTGAACTGAGGACCTCCGGCTCCACAAACCGGCGCTCTAACCAACTGAGCTAAGGCGGCACGCGTCGCGAGGAGCGTCCTCTAGCGGCCTCGCGGTCCGGGATCAAGCCGCTCGCGCGATTTGGCCCCGTCCCTGTAGGCTCAGCGATACCCCTTGGACTGGATATAGCGTTCCAGAGCCTGGATGCGGGTCGCGTCCGACGGGTGGGTCGAGGCGAACTCGGGCGTCTGGGTCTGGCGCTGGGCGGCCATCAGACGCCACAGCGCCACCGCTTCCGAGGCCCGATAGCCGGCCGCCACCATATAGTCGATGCCCAGCTGGTCCGCCTCGAGCTCATGCTGGCGGGAGAAGGGCAGCAGCACGCCCAGCTGCGCGCCCAGTCCGCCGAGGGCGCCGACCGCCTGACCATAGTCACCCGACGCCCCCTGGATGGCCTGGATGCCGATACTGGTCACCGCCGTGCTGGAATAGCGCTCGGCCGCGTGCTGGGCGACGACGTGGCCGATCTCGTGACCGATCACGGCTGCCAGCTGGTCGTCATTCTGGACCAGGGCCAGAAGTCCGGTCGTCACGCCGATCTTGCCGGACGGCAGGACAAAGGCGTTCGGAGATTCCTCGACAAATACAGCATAGTCCCAGCGGATGTTGGTCAGGCCTGCCGCCTGCACCAGGCGATCCCCGACCCGGCGGATGCGCGCATTGGCGGCGGCGTCGCGCGAGACCTGCTGCGTGCGCAGGGCGTCGGCCCAGGCCTGGTCCGCGGCCTGGGTCAGGGCGGCATTGTCGACCAGCAGGAACTGGTTGCGTCCGAGGGTCTCATTATAGGCACAGCCCGCGACGAGGGCGGCGGCGGCGGTCAGGCCGATGGCGGTCTTGTGGATGACTTCGATCACGCGGACTCTCCCGATTGCTCTACCCAGCGGTGACGCTTGAACACGCCGGATGCAAATTCGATCCCGCGCCCAAGCTTGCCACCGTCTGTCCGGAAAAGAAAACGCCCCGGAGCAAGCCCCGGGGCGTTTCTGTCTTCTCGAGCCGTATCCGGCCTACTGGAGGCGGAACGACACGGTGAAGTTCACCCGTCCACCGACGGCCACACCATCGACCTGACCGGGGGTCAGACGGGCGCGACGGGTGGCGCGGACGGCTTCCTGGCCGAAGCCTGCACCGGAGGGATCCTCCGACAGGATGCGGCAGTCGCTCACCGAGCCGTTCGGATTGACCGCGCAGCTCAGCTCCACCCGGCCGTTCTCGATGCCGCGGGACATGGCCCGATCCGGGAACTCCGGGGTCGGACGGCTGGCCCAGGCCGGGTTGGTGACAACCGGCGGACGCACAGGCGCAGGCGGAGCCGGCGGCGGGGGCGGTCCGGGGATGTTCACCGGAGGACCCGAATACTCGACGCGGTCCTCCTTCTCCACGGGCGGGATCGGCAGGGTGATCGGCGGCGCCAACGGCGAAGGCATGGCCACGCGGGGCTGAAGCTTCGGCGGAGGCGGCGCGTTCGACGGCGGAGGCGGAGGCGGAGGCGGCGGCGGAGGCGGCGGCGGGATCGGATCGATCAGCTCCACCTCAACCGTGTCGTTCGTATACTCAGGGATGCGAAGTTCGAACCTCGACTTGTCCACAAAGTACACCAGCAACGCGAACATGATCGTGACGATCACCAGGACGACGATCCAGACTCCGATCGAAACCCCCATGAAGCCCTTTTTCTTCGGGGCGTCATAGCGACTGCGATGGTACTCAACGGGTGTATCTGTCATGTCGCCCGTCCTACTCTGTTGCGTTGTCTTCGCCGACCAGGCCGACGCTGTAGAAGCCATTGTCCTGCAGGGCGTTCATCACCTGCATGAAATCGCCATAGCGCGTCCCCTGGTCAGCACGAATGAAGATACGCTCTTCTGCGGGATTACGCGTGCGGATCAGGTAACGAAGATTGTCACCGATCTCGCCCACCGTCGTCCGGTTGTCGCCGATGAAGACACCCCCATCATTCTGGATGGAAATGAACACCGGCGTCGGCGGGTTCTCCTGCGGTTCGGCTGCAGCGGTGGGCAGTTTCACCTCGATCGACACGGTGGCCAAAGGCGCGGCCACCATGAAGATGATGAGGAGAACCAGCATGATATCAACGAAAGGCGTAACGTTGATCTCGCTGTTCTGCTCGACGTGATACTTTCCGCCGCCGCCTCCTGAGAGTTTCGCGGCCATGAGGCTTACGCTCCCTTGTCGAGCTGACGCGAGATGGCGTTGAGCAGTTCAGCCGCAAAGCCGTCCGAGCGCGTGCCGTAGGCGGCGATGCGGGTGTTGAAGTAGTTGTAGAAGATAACCGCCGGGATAGCCGCGAACAGGCCGATACCCGTGGCCAGCAGGGCCTCGGCGATACCGGGGGCCACAACGGCGAGGTTGGTGGTGTTCGACTGGGCGATACCGATGAAGGAGTTCATAACCCCGTACACCGTACCGAACAGACCGACGAACGGAGCGGTCGAACCGGTCGAGGCCAGGAACTGCTGACCACCCGAGAGACGGCCGGCCAGACCCGACTGGACGGCGGACACGGCGGTCGCGGCGCGGCCCATGGCGGCGTCACGGTGTTCACCCGTCACCGACAGACCAGCCTGACGGGACAGTTCGATTTCCTCGGTCGCGGCAGCGGCCATGTCGGCCAGCGGGTTGCCGTCGAACTCGTCCGACGTGGCGATCTTGCGCATGTCGGCGATCGTGCGGGCGCCGCGGAAGTTTTCCAGGAAGCGGTTGGTCTTCGAGTTCAGACCGCCGAACTCCATAATCTTGATGATCAGGATCACCCAGGTGAAGATCGAGGCGACCAGCAGGCCGATCATCACGACCTTAACGACCAGGCCGGAGTCGTTGAACATCTTGATGGGGGTCAGCTCCTCACCGCCATGACCGCCGGCGGCTTCTTCCGTGGCAGCTTCTTCGGCGGGGGCCGCAGCAGCGTCGGCCGCCGGAGCTTCAGTGGTGGCCGCGGCCGTGGCCGGGGCGGGAGCCGTAGTGTCCTGAGCCAGGACCGGCGAGCTCGCCATCAGGACGGCAGCGCCGGCCATTGCGAGGAGGATGTTCGTCTTTTTGCTATCGCGCATAGTTCGCCAGTTCCTGCGTTGTGGTCTGACCATGAAACCCTAAAGGACCCGACCACAGCGGTCGTACCCCAGTTGAAACTCTGACTTTTCGACGCCGGCCCCGGAGAGGGTCCGTGATCGAAACGCCTTCGGATGCGACCGGTTGCCGAATGGAACCGGTGTCGGTGACAGATGCCTCCGGACCTCGGTCCGAAACCCTCTGGCGCCCCACCCAAGAAAGCAGTCACGCTCCCTTTGGCGAACGCATACCAGAGCGTCAAGTGCGCGGAGGCGCTTTTCCCCCGGCGCGAGAACACCTGTCGCCAAGGCACAACCTTGCCCCGGAAAGCGACATTTTCATGATATCTGGAATTTCCTTCCTGACCGGGCGCAAGGAAGTGGTGCCTGGGGGCGGATTCGAACCACCGACACGCGGATTTTCAATCCGCTGCTCTACCAACTGAGCTACCCAGGCGCGCTCCGGCGGGCGGGAGCGGGGTCTATAGGCGAGCGGATGCAGGGTGTCCAGCGTCCTCGATCAAAGTCTGCATCACGCCTCACTGTCGTCCGGCGACAGGGGGTCGGCGGGCTCGCCCGGAAGCACATAGACACCCCCCAGCCAACGCTGCAGATCGACGTCCGAACACCGCTTCGAACAGAAGGGCCGATAGTCCGGGTGCGAGGGATTTTTCTTGCAGATCGGGCAGTTAGCCATGTTCAGCCTTCGCGCAACTCATAGGTGCCGCCCGCCCGCCCGGCCTCGCCGACCAGTCGCGCCCGCGGTCCGAGACCGGCGACCAGCCCCGCCATCGCCTCGACCTCAACGTCGGACACCACCAGGCTGATCCACGGGGCGGACCGGTTGATGTACAGGGCGTGGCGCAGCGCGCGCACCGCCCCGATCTGGTCCGACCGGCGGCGGCGCTCTCCGGCCGGGCCGAACAGCGCCTCCTCGATCGGCGTGTGTCGCCAGGGAATCGACAGCTGCAACAGCCCGAACCGGCTCAGTGGCCCGAATGTGACACCGGTGTCGGCAAACGCCGCCTTCGCCGCCTTCAGCACTGGATCTGGCGCCAGCGCCGTGCCGACCAGGTCGACCACCACCAGTCCGCCCCACCGCTTCAACCCGATATGGCGGGCCGCCAGCGCCAGCCCCTGCCGATTCGCCGCCTCGCGGGCCCTGGCGCCATCCCGACCGGCCACTCCGGCAAAATCCAGATCCACCGCCACCAGCGCCCGGGTGCGCTCGATTGCGACATTTAGTCCCCCGGCGGTCACCTCGGGGGCGAGGGCCGCCTCGCGCGCCTCCCGTACGGCCTCGATCGCGGCCGCGCCGGTCTCCGGCTCGACCCCCGGGGCTGCGCGGGCCAGCCATTCAGCGACCGTGGGACCGGGCTTCAGCAGCCGGGGCGTCCCCTCCCCCCGACCCGCCAGCGTCAGGGCCGGACCCTTGCCACCGCGAGGTTCGGCCGAGACCGTGACACGCACAGCCTGTCCGACCGCCACACTGCCCCTGGCCAGAAATCCGAACGGCTCACCGGCGCCCAGGTCGACGAAGGCCCCGCCTCCGCCCGGCAACAGAGCCGTGACGCGGCCCACGCTCTCGGCCCCCAGACGATTCGCCCCGGCGTCGCCCTCGCGCGCGTAGAAGATCTGCCGGGGCTCACCGTCCCCGCAGACCACGCCCCAGGTCTCGCCCGGACCGTCATCCAGAAATGTCTCGAGGGCACTCACCCGCGCCGGTACCCGACGCCTTCCAGCAGGCTGACGGTCTCATAGAGAGGCAGGCCCATGACCGCCGGGTGGCTGCCGACGATCCGCCGGACAAAGGCGCCCGCCGGCCCCTGGATGCCATAGGCCCCGGCCTTGCCCTGCCAGTCACCGGTGGCGACATAGGCGGCGATCTCGGCCTCGCCCAGCACCTTCAGCGCCACACGCGTCTCGACCACCCGCACCGAGATGCGCCCGGCATGGGCCACGGCCACTCCCGTATGCACCCGGTGGTTGCGCCCGGACAGCAGCCTCAGAAACCGCGCGGCCTCTTCGCCATCCGCCGCCTTTTCCAGAAAGCGCCGGCCCAGCGACACCACCGTGTCCGCCGCCAGCACCACGGCCCCGGGATGGCGTTCGGCCACCACCGCCGCCTTGGACCGCGCGAGGCGATCCGCCAGCTGCGCCGGGGTTTCGGATTTCAGGGGGGTTTCGTCGATGTCGGCGGGCAGGATCCGGTCCGGTACAATCCCGACCTGGGCCAGCAGCTCGCGCCGACGCGGACTGGCCGAAGCCAGGATGAGCTCAGGACGGGCCATCCCGCCCGGCCTTACTTGAAGCGATAGGTGATGCGACCCTTGGTCAGGTCGTAGGGCGTCATCTCGACCAGAACCTTGTCGCCGGCCAGCACGCGGATGCGGTTCTTGCGCATCTTGCCCGCGGTATGGGCGATGATCTCGTGGTCGTTCTCGAGCGTCACGCGGAACGTGGCATTGGGCAGCAGTTCGCTGACCACGCCGGGAAACTCGAGCAGTTCTTCCTTAGCCATGCGGCCTCTCACACCCGGGGAAATCGTCAGACATGCGCGTCGGGCGAAGCGCACATGCCGAAAAGAGCGGGGCTAATGCACCAGAATTGCCGAAAAGTCGAGTTGTCCGGTCCGGATGGCCCGGGCTCACCGCCGATAGAGGGCGCAGACCAGGGTGAACAGACGGCGCGCCGTCTCCTGATCCATGTCGATCTTGCCTTCCAGTCTGGACCTCAGCGTCTCGGCACCCTCGTTGTGCAGACCCCGGCGGCCCATGTCGACGGCCTCGATCTGGCTGGGCGAGGAGCCGCGCAGCGCCTCATAATAGCTCTCGCAGATCAGGATATAATCGCGCAGCACCGTCTTCAGCGGGGTCAGCGACAGTCCGTGCGCCCGCGCATAGTCCGGGCCCGTGATGTCAAATACCAGCCGGCTGTCCTGCAATGACAGCTTCAGCGCATAGGGACCGCCGGTCGCCCCGCCGGGGCTGAAGGCATTCTTCTCGACCAGGTCAAAGATCGCCACCCGTCGCTCATGCTCGATCTCGGCAGTCGCGGCCGGAAGGGTCGCCGCATCCAGCTCCACCGAGGCCAGACGGTCAGTGGCTGCCCGCGCGCCGGTCATACGGGCTCCCCCGGCTCGTCCAGCCCCGGGTGACTGGGCTTCTCGCGCGCGGGCCAGCGGTCCGACAGATCGGCCAGCACCACGTCCAGACATTCGACGTCGATGCGCAGATCCCCGCCCCCGGCAAACATCAGATAGACCTGACCCGACGGGGCCTCGGACGGTTCGAAATGCAGGGCCAGCAGTTCCAGCGCCTGTTCCGGCCCGCGCGGCAGCTGCCGGCTCTTGACCGCAATGACGTCTCCGAACTGCATGGCCGCCATCACCCGCGTGCCCCCGCACTCCCAGCAGAAGCGGCTGAGCGTCAGGGTCAGCTGCCGGCTCGACCGCTCCCAGACAATGTCCACCGGACGCAGGATCGCATCCTGCAGCGCGGCCGAGACGAACTGCAGGTCCTCGACGTCCACGGCCAGCAGGCGAAGCGGCTCGGGCGGCGTGTCCGGCTGCGGCGGTGTCAGGGCGTCGACTTCAGTGCTCATCACCATCGCCCTTGATCCGGCGGATGTCGCCGGTGACCTTCTCGGAGCGGGCCATCGAGCGGGTC
>CAYNDG010000050.1:0-10090 GCA_964395805.1 uncultured Brevundimonas sp. | reverse complement strand
CCAGTCGACCCAGCCGGACAGGGCATAGTTGGCCGCCGTCGTCAGGCCAAAGGCGGTGACGCCGACCAGCGACGATCCCACCGCGTAAAAGATCGGCATGCGGGTCGCGTACATCAGGCTGGGCACGATCAGGAAACCGCCACCGATGCCGAAGAAGCCGGACAGGATACCGGTCGCGGCGCCGGTGGCGACCAGCTTTGGTGCATTTCCGGAGGTCAGGGTCACGTCCGGATCGCCGTCTCCCTTGCGTCCGCGCAGCATCAGGATACCGACCACCACCATCAGCAGGGCGAACAGGGCCAGCAGCTTCTGGCCGTCGACGGCCTTGCCCAGGGTCGATCCCAGCAGGGCGCCGGCAACACCGGCGACAGCGAACAGGCCGGCGATCTTCCATTTCACCGTGCCGTGACGCGCGTGGTTGACCAGGTTGGCGGCGGCGTTGGCGGCCACGGCGAGGGCGCTGGTGCCGATGGCCAGATGCGGCTCCCTGACCCCGACCAGATAGACAATCAGCGGCACGGCGAGGATCGAACCTCCGCCACCGACGAGACCGAGCGAGAAGCCGACCAGCGACCCGGCCGCCGCGCCGAGCCCGTACTGCAACAGGGAAAGATCCACGAAAACTCCTCGGAGGTGCCTCGCGCCTAGAGGCGGGAGCGCAGGCCGGACAGATCATAGCCGGCCTCGCGGGCGGCGTTGATCAAGGTGTGCGGGTCCGAGTGCGGTGCCCGGGCGAGGGCCCAGAGCATGGCGGTGCGGGTGCCGCTTCGGCAGAAGCCGAAGATGGGGGCAGGCAGGGTTTCCAGCGCCTCGGCCATCGCCGCGACGTCGTCCGGCCCGATGTTCCCGCCGGTGACAGGGATGTGCCGGAAGGCCAGCCCGTACTGTTCGGCCGCGGCCTGCATCTCGGCGGCCGTCGGCTGGCCCGGATCCTCGCCATCGGGGCGGTTGGAGATGATCGAGCGAAAACCGGCTGCCGCAACGATCTCGAGCTCCTCGGGCGCCACCTGCGGAGAGGTGCTCAGGGTGTCGTCCAGTCTACGTCCGGCCATCCGGGGCTCCTTGTTGTGTGGCCGCGCGGGCCTGAATGAGGGGAGGGCCGCTCACAGCAGATTCAGCGGCAGTTTGAGGTAGCGGGTGCCGTTCGACTCCGGGGCGGGAGGGCGGCCGCCGTTCATATTGACCTGGACCGAGGGCAGGATCAGGCGGGGCATGGCGAGGGTGGCGTCCCTACCGGTCCGCATGGCGACGAACTCATCCTCGCTGATGCCCTCGCGCACATGGATATTGCCGGTGCGCTCGGCACCGATCGTCGTTTCCCAGGCGAACTCGGTGCGTCCCGGCGGCGCCTTGTAGTCGTGACACAGGAAGACGCGGGCCTCGTCCGGCAGGCTCAGCAGGCGCTGGATCGACCGGTAGAGGGTGCGGGCATCGCCGCCCGGAAAATCGCAGCGGGCGGTGCCATAGTCCGGCATGAACAGGGTGTCGCCGGGGAAGACGGCGTCGCCGATGACATAGGCCAGACAGGCCGGTGTGTGGCCGGGCACGTGCAGGACCGTGGCCTCCAGCGAGCCCACAGAGAACCGGTCGCCGTCGTGAAAGAGCTGATCGAACTGGCTGCCGTCGCGGCGGAATTCCGTCCCCTCGTTGAAGATTTTCCCGAAGACGTCCTGAACGGTCAGGATCTCGTGGCCAATGGCGAGGCGCCCGCCGAGCTTCTCCTGGAGGTAGGGCGCGGCCGAGAGATGGTCGGCGTGGGCGTGCGTTTCGAGGATCCAGTCGACGGTCAGGTCCTCGGCCTCGATCCAGGCGACAAGGGCATCGGCCGAGTCATGGAAGGTGCGGCCCGACGGCTGGTCAAAATCGAGCACGCTGTCGATCAGGGCCGCCCGCCGTGTGACAGGGTCGTGGACCACGTGACTGATGGTGAAGGTGGCCTCGTCGAAGAAGGATTTGACGACTGGACGTTTGACGGAATCGCCCAAGGCGGCTTGAATAATGGAAGCGGCGTGGTCGCGTGCAGGGTCCGACATCAGGGTTCTCCGGAATTCAGAGACCTGATATAGACAGTTTCATATTTACCGCAAGTGTGTAAATGCGGGAACAGGATGATTCGGATCCGCTTATGCCCGACATGACTGATGATCTCCTGCCGCCCCCGGATCTTCTGGCCATGGCGCGGCTGAAACAAAAGGCACCCGAGGCGGCCGATCTGCTACGCCAGCTGGCCAATCCGACCCGGCTGCTGATCCTGTGCCACATCACCCACGGAGAGCGGGCCGTGGGCGAGATGGAGCGCGACCTGGGCCTCAAACAGCCGGGCCTGTCGCAACAGCTGGCAGAGCTGCGTCAGGCCGGTCTGGTCAAGACCCGCCGGGAGTCGCGCTCCATCTATTATTCCATCGCCGATGGGCGGGTGCGGGCCCTGATGGGCATGCTGCACGACATCTTCTGTGCCGAGCCGGATGAAGCGGCCTAGCTGCACGGGACCAGAGGTGGTCGCCTGCGTGCGGAAGAGGCAGGATCGGCGCAAACGATTCTGGGGAGCCCTGCGATGACCACCACCCTCTACGGCATTCCCAACTGCGACACGGTCAAGAAGGCGCGGGTGTGGATGGAGGGGGCGGGGCACCGCTATACCTTTCACGACTACAAGAAGGCGGGCATCGACGAGGCGCGACTGCGGGGCTGGGTCGCGCAGGTCGGCTGGGAGAAGCTGCTCAACCGGGCGGGGACGACGTTCCGCAAACTGCCCGAGGCGGACAGGGTCGATCTGGATGCCGACAAGGCCGTGGCCCTGATGCTGGCCCAGCCGTCGATGATCAAGCGGCCGGTGCTGGAGACGGGCGACGCCCTGCTGGTCGGGTTCAAGCCGGAGGCGTGGGAGGCCGCAGTCGGCTAGGCGCGCCTGAAGCGTGCCACCTTGGCGAAGTGGTCGGAGGGCCAGACATCGCGGACCGGTTGGTCGCCGACGATGACGGCCTCAAGCGGAGTGAAGGCTGTGGCCTCGTACAGGATATGGTCGATCTGCACCGAGCGGTGGCCGAGCGCGGTGTTCAGCGTGGTGCGGTCGGCCTGATCCGGATGCAGGGCGCGCAAGGCCTCCGAGAAACGGGCGCGCAGCGGGGCCATCTCGGGATTGTCGAGCGGGGCGTTCAGATCTCCCATGAGGATCAGGGGCGTGCCGTCGTCGGGCAGCCAGTCCAGCAGGTGCGCGATCTGGCGCGCGCGAATGGCGCCGCCTTCAGCCGTGTGGTGGAAGTGGGTGTTGGCGATGTCGATCACGGTGCCGTCAGCCATCCGGCAGCGGATGCGCTGGGCGGTGCGGTAGTCGTCCAGTGGCTCCAGCCGGGTCCAGTCGCTGTCCAGAATCGGCAGGCGGGACAGCAGGGCGTTGCCATAGCGGCGCGGCTGATCCTCGGCATCGACCGAGCTGAAGACCATCTGCATGCCCAGCCGGTCGGCAAGCGTCCGGGCCTGATTGGGCAGGGCGTCGCCGTCCTGAAGCACTTCCTGCAGGCCGATGACGTCGGCATCAGCCGCGCGCAGGGTGGCCTCGATCAGCGGCAGGCGTGCGGGCCAGTCGCCCTGGTCATGCCAGATGTTGAAGGTGGCGACGGTCAGGTTCGGGGCGCGACCGCCGATCTGACCTGTGGCGCAGGCGGCAAGTGACAGGGCGGGCAGGGCGGCCAGCAGGCGACGGCGGGTGGTCATGACGCGATACTCCGTGCGGCCGGCGGCAACCTTACGAAGATTTCACCCGGGGCGGTGCATCTGTTCAACCCTGTCGGCGCCTCTTCCCTCATAGAAGCCGGGAACATTCTGTTTCAGGCTCGTGAGAGGATCCGTCATGGAAGACTTTATTCCCGTTGTGGCCATTCTGGCGGTGTTCGGCACCATCACGGCCATCGTGGTCGGCCCCAGCTGGCTGAAAAGCCGCGAGCGGCGCGAGGTACAGACGACGGTTCGTGCCGCCATCGACAAGGGCCAGCCCCTTCCGCCCGAGGTGATCGAGGTGCTGAGCAAGGATATCACCAAGAACCTGCCGTCGCGGACCCGGGACATCCGCCGCGGCGTCATGTGGCTTGCGGTCGGCATCGGCATCGCCGGGTTTGGTCTCGTGCAGGATCTGGGCGACCGGGACTGGAGCGAGAATATCGGCAACGGTATGCTGGGGATCGCCGTCATCCCGGCGACCATCGGCCTGGCCTTCCTGATCCTGAGCTTCTTCAACAAGAACAGGGACTGAGGCCGGGATCGAGGGGGGACGCGACCATGACCCAACCCGGCCTGTCCGACCGGCACGATGTGGAGCTGGCCGCCCTTGCGGCGGCCGGTGACCGGCGGGCGTTCGGCGAACTGGTGCGGCGGCATTCGTCGACCGTGCGGGCGCTGCTGCGGCGGATGGGGGCCCAGCCCTCGCTGGCCGACGACATCGCCCAGGATGCCTTCATCCTTGCGTTCGAGCGGTGCACCGAGTTCCGGGGTGAGGGCACATTCGCGGCCTGGGTCAAGCGCATCGCCGCGCGCCTCTATCTCAAGCGCCGCGAAAAGGAGGCGCGGTATGTTTCGGAGTTGGAAGCGGAAGATCAGGCGATGGCGATCGATCCCCTCGGTCGGTTCGATCTGGACGTGGCCTTGCGGGCCCTCAGTGAGCCGGAAAGACTTTGTGTGTCCCTCGGCCATGGGGCCGGGATGACGCATCCGGAGATCGCTGCTGCCCTAAATCTGCCGCTTGGAACGGTGAAGTCTCATGTCAAACGTGGTCTGGATAAACTCCGCCAGATACTCCAGCCGGGGACTGGCGAGACAGGGAGGGAGTCGCATGTCGGTTGATGAATTCGATCCCTTCATCGAGCGCGCCTTTGATCGGACGCCCCCCATGCCGGATACCGCCCTGTTCGTGGCGGATCTCGAGGCCCGGCTGCAAAGTGGAGCCCGTCTGCGGGCCGTGGGCCTGGGCGCGGCCGGGGCCATCGGCGGGATTGTGGCCCTGCGCGAGATGCTGACCCTCGACATGCAGGTTCCCACGGGGGACGCCGTGCCGGGGGCCGCCCTCGCAGAAGCCACCGGACGCTCGATCAATATGGATGTGGTCTCGGCCATCGAGGTCGGGCTGGAACGCTGGGGTCTCGCCGACATGGCCCTCGGAGGGCTGGGCAGTATGCAGATGTTCTGGATCGGCGCCGCGGCCGTGGCCGCCCTGGCCTTGGCCGGTGTGGTCCGTCTATCGCAGGACGTGTGACACCTGCGGGTGACGCGAGCGGCCCGGACCGGTATGCTGCGCCTGCGAAATCCGCAGCGGAGGTCCCATGTCCAGCCAGAAGCAGGAAACTGTTCGTCGCCTCGCGGCCCCCGACATTTCGGCCCGCAAGGGGGCTGAGCCGCTCGTCTGCCTGACAGCCTATGACGCGCCGACCGCGGCGCTGCTGGATGCACACTGTGACCTGCTGCTGGTCGGCGACAGCGTCGGCATGGTGGTCCATGGCCTGCCCAACACCGTCGGTGTGACCCTTGAGATGATGATCCTGCATGGGCAGGCGGTGATGCGCGGCGCCCGGCGGGCCATGGTCGTGATCGACATGCCGTTCGGCAGCTATGAGGGCGGCAAGGAACAGGCCTATGAGAACTGCGCCCGCGTGATGAAGGAGACCGGCGCCCAGGGGGTCAAGCTGGAAAGCGGCCCGACCGTCCCGCAGACCATCGCCTATCTGGTGGAGCGGGGCATTCCGGTGATGGGGCATGTGGGCTTGCGGCCCCAGGCGGTGCTGACCGAGGGCGGCTTCAAGGCCAAGGGCCGGACCGATGCCGAGCGCCTGAGAGTCATGGCCGAAGCCGAGGCCACAGCCGACGCCGGAGCCTTTGCCATTGTGGTCGAGGGCGTCGCGGCCGATCTGGCCGGCGAGATCACCCGCGCGATCCAGGCCCCGACCATCGGCATCGGCGCGTCGGCCGAATGCGACGGCCAGATTCTGGTTACGCCCGACATGTTGGGCCTGTTCGACTGGACCCCGAAATTCGTCCGGCGCTACGGCGACCTGCGGACGGCGATTTCAGAAGGTGTCGCGGCCTATGCAGAAGACGTCCGGTCTCGCCGTTTTCCTGCCGAAGTCGAGACCTATTTCTCGCGAAAGCCGGTCGCGTCCTGACAGGGTTCTCCTGAACGGTCCCGATTGTGCGCTTTTTCAAGGGGTGATGTCTCGACCCGGGCCAAAAATGGTCTAGGGTCGCGCCGAACTCAGAATAACGATTTGGGGCGTTCTTTTCGTGACGGATATCTTCGAGCAGGTCGAGGAGGAGCTTCGCTCCGACCGCTATAAGCGACTGGCCAGAACATGGCTGCCGGTGGTGGGCGGGATCCTGGTCCTTGCCCTGATCGCAGCGCTGGGATGGTGGGGCTGGCAGTCCTATCAGACGTCGCGCGCGGCCAATGCGTCCGTCGCCTATGAGCGCGGTATCGAGGCCCTGCAGGCGAATGATCTGGCCGCCGCCGAGTCCGCCTTTGCCGAGGCCGAGCGCGAGGGCAATGGCGCCTACAAGGCCCTCGCCCTGGCGCAGCGGGCCGGTCTGGCCCTGGCCGGCAATCGCGTCGACGAGGCCATTGCGCTGCTTGACCGTTCAGCCAAGGCCGTCGGAGACCCGCTGCTGTCGGATCCTTCGGCCTACAAGGCCGCCCTGCTGGTCATGGACACCGGTACCTACGAAGAGGTTGAGCGTCGGCTGACGCCGCTGATCCGTGAAGGCCGCCCCTTCCGCCCGCAGGCGCTCGAAGCCCTCGCCATGGCTCAACTCCAGCACGGCAAGACGACCGAGGCCCGCGCCACCTTTGTGCAGCTGCAGTTGGGGCAGGACGTGCCGGACCCGGTGCGCCAGCGCGCCCAGGTGGCCATCGCCATGATCGACAGCGGCACGCTCGGCTCGCTGTCCGACATCCTTGATGCCCAGAAGGCTCCGCCGGTCGTGGTCTCGTCCGGAAATGAAGGTCAGGCCCCGTCCGGCCCGGCTGCGGCCGGGGGTAGCGAATGACGTCAGTGATCAGGAGTAAGCCCATGAAACAGTTCGGCCGAATGCTTCTGGTTTGCGGGGCAGCCCTGACGGTCACCGCCTGTGGCACTGTCAGCAATATTCTGCCCTTCAGCCTCGGGCGGTCGCCGAATGCGGGCCCTGTGGCATCTGCGGGTGACCGTCTGTCGGTGCTGGAGTTCGATCAGGCCCTGGTGCCGTCGCCCGCGCTTGCCGGACGGGACTTCTTCGTCCCGGGGCCCCAGGCGGTCGTGGCCTGGCCCATGCCCGGCGGCAATGCAGAAAACAATCCGGAGCACGTGATCGCGGGCGCCGACTTCACGATCGCCTGGCGCCGCAACATCGGTGCAGGATCGTCGCGGACCCGTCAGGTCATGGCCCCGGCCGTGGCCGAGAACGGCCGGATCTTTGCCCTTGACGGCGAGGATGCGGTGTCGGCGCTTGATGCCCGCAGCGGCGCGGTCATCTGGCGAGCCTCCGTGAAGCCCGAGGGGCGCGATAGCGGTGGATTCGGCGGAGGTGTGGCCCTCGGCGGCGGCAAGGTTTTCGTCTCGTCCGGCTATCGGACCATGACGGCCTTTGACCAGTCGACCGGCGCGGTGCTGTGGCAGACCCGCGTGGACGTGCCGATCCACGGGGCGCCGACCGTGTCAGGGTCGCGGGTGTATGCCGTTGATCTGGACAACCAGATCATTGCCTTTGACGTGAACACCGGTCTGGTTGACTGGTCCTATCGCGGCATCATCGAGCCCGCGCGGATCATGCGTGCTTCCAGCCCCGCCATCACCGGCGACACTGTGATCGCGCCGATGTCGTCGGGTGAGGTGTTCGCCTTCCGGGCGGCGACCGGACAACCGGTCTGGCAGGAAGAACTGTCGCGCTCGACCCGCACCAGCGCCCTCTCGGAAATACGCGATATTGCCGGTCGTCCGGTTGTGAGCCGCGGCTTCGTCTATGCGGTCAGCCATTCGGGCGTTCTGGCGGCTATGGATGCCCGCACGGGCCAGCCGCGCTGGCAGGTGCCGGTGGCCTCGGTGAATACCCCCCTGCCGGTCGGTGACGTGGTCTATGTCGTGTCCAAGTCGGGCGAGCTGAGCGTGCTGAACCGCGAGACGGGTCAGGTCTACTGGACCAGGGACCTCAACGAGGGCCGCGTCCGTCAGGAAGGGGGCTTCTTCGGCTTCTTCGACCGGACGGTTCGCCCGATCTGGTCCGGGCCACTGCTGGCCTCGAACCGGCTGGTGCTGACCAATTCGGATGGGGAGTTGGTGGGCCTGAATCCCAAGACGGGCGAGATCGTCTCGACCCTGCGTCTGGGGGCTCCGTCCTATGTGGCACCGACGGCCTTCAACGGGGCCATTCTGGTCGTCACGGATCGCGGTGAGGTGATCAGCGTCCGCTGATCCGCCTTTCGGCTACAAGAGAAACACGTTAGACGCCGATATGGCCCTGAAACTCGCCATTGTCGGCCGCCCCAATGTGGGCAAGTCCACCCTGTTCAACAGGCTGGTGGGAAAACGCCTGGCCCTGGTCGATGACCGGCCGGGGGTTACGCGGGATCGTCGCTATGCCAAGGGCACCCTCGGCGATCTGGAGCTGACCCTGATCGACACGGCGGGGTTCGAGGACATCACCGACGACAGTCTGGAATCGCGCATGCGCGAACAGACCGAGGCGGCCATCAGCGACGGCGACCTGATCCTGTTCATGGTCGATGCGCGCGAGGGCGTGACGCCGCTGGATCGAATCTTCGCCGAACGGCTGCGCCGCCAGCCCAAGCCTGTCGTGCTGGTCGCCAACAAGTCGGAGAGCCGCGAGAGCGGCGGTGGCGTGGGCGAGGCCAACGCCCTCGGCTTTGGCGAGCCGGTGCCCCTGTCGGCCGAGCATGGCGAGGGGATGGCTGACCTCTATGCGGCCCTCGTCGCCGCCGCGGGTCAGGAATCCTTCGTCGCTGATGAAGAGGACGAGGCCGACAAGCCGATCCGCATCGCCATCATCGGCCGGCCCAATGCCGGCAAGTCGACCCTGATCAACCGGCTGATCGGTGAAGACCGCATGCTGACCGGCCCCGAGGCCGGCATCACCCGCGACTCCATCTCGGTCGATTGGCAATATGAGGGCCGGAATATCCGCCTCGTCGACACGGCCGGCATGCGCCGCAAGGCCCGCGTTCAGGAGAAGCTGGAGAAGCTGTCGGTCGCCGACACCATCCGCGCCATCACCTTTGCCGAGGTCGTCGTGCTGGTGATGGACAAGGACAACGCCTTTGACATCCAGGACCTGCAGCTGGCCGACCTGGTCGAGCGCGAGGGTCGGGCGCTGGTCTATGTGGCCTCCAAATGGGATCTCGAGGAAGAGCCGCAGGCGCGGCTGGCGGAGCTGACCCGCCTGGCCGAGAGCAAGCTGCCCCAGCTGCGCGGCACGCCGTTTGTGGCCCTGTCGGCGCATTCCGGCTGGGGTGTGGACCGGCTGATGCCCGCCATCCTCAAGGCGTACGATACCTGGTCGGTGAAGGTGAAGACCCGCGACCTGAACGACTGGCTGGCGATGGCGACCCAGCGACACCCGCCGCCCGCCGTCGACGGCAAGCGGATCAAGCCCAAATACATGGCCCAGACCAAGGCCCGGCCGCCGACCTTTGTGCTGTTCGCCAGCCGCGCTTCGGCCATGCCAGAGACCTACAAGCGCTACCTGATCAATACCTTGCGGGAAAGTTTTGATCTTCCCGGTACGCCGATCCGCCTGACCGTCAAGTCGGGCGGGGCCAACCCCTATGCCCAGGGCGGGGCCAAGTCCGGGCCGGAACGTTACAAGGGCACAGCCAAGACCGCCCCGCGCCGCATCAAGAAGGCCGAAAAGGCCGAGGCCCTGTCCAACCTGCCCGGCAAGGCGCTGGAGCAGAAGAAGGCCAGCGGACCCAAGCCCAAGGTGATCACCGGCCTGAAGGCGCGCTCATCGAAGAAGGCCGGCCAGAGCGTAGCGATCCAGAAGGGCGCCCGCGGCGGTGCCCGCCAGGTCAGCCGCTCCGGCCGCATCCGCACCGGCCAGAAGCACACGCCGAAGAAGT
>CAYNDG010000049.1:0-10215 GCA_964395805.1 uncultured Brevundimonas sp. | reverse complement strand
ACCCCTATGTCGATGCCCAGATCCGCAAGGCGCGGGCGCGCTACGGGGTCAAACTGTTCGCGCCCAAGGGCGGCGACGGGGCGCGGGAGTTGCTGGCCGGAATGGCGCGCGGCGAGTCGGTCGCCCTGATGAATGACCAGAAATTCTCGGAGGGGCCCGAGGCGATCTTCTTTGGCCAGCCGGTCAATGCGGCGCCGGGGCCGACACGGCTGGCGCTGCGGTTCGGGACGGTACTGCAGCCGATGTCGGTGACGCGCTTGCCGGGGGTGCGGTTTCGCCTGACGGTGCATGAGCCGATCAACCTTGAGCCGAGCGGCGATCGCAGCGCCGACATCGCCCGGGGGGTTCAGGCCATCACCACCTTTGTCGAGGAAAGGGTGCGCGAACACCCGGTCGACTGGTTCTGGGTCCATAAACGCTGGCCCGACCGGGTCTATCAGTCGCTTCAGCCCTGAGTATCGGTATCGGTCGCGCGGCGGAACGGCCCCTTGTACCCCCGCGCGGCGATGCGGCGACGATCCGGACCAAAATAGCCGTCGGTCTTCACGAACGGGCGCGGCTTGTAGATCACCGCATTCATCCGCTCGAGAATGGCCTTGGCCGTGATCGGCTTGACCACGAACTCGGTGACGCCGGCATCGCGCGCCTCGACCACGCGGCTTTTTTCCGAATGGCCGGTCATCATGATGATCGGCAGATAGGGGTTGGGGCTGTCCGGGCTGTTGCGGACAAGACGGGTGAACTCGACCCCGTCCAGCGGGAACATGTTGAAGTCGACAATGGCCAGATCGAAGACGTCGGCACGCAGGGCCTCGAGCGCCGCCGAGCCGTCGGGCATCTCGCGGATCTTGCGGATGCCGGCCGACTGCAGGATCGCCGAGGTGATGGCACGCATGTGCTGATTGTCGTCCACGAGGAGAATGTGAATCGACTGAAGGGACGACATGAAGACACTGGGAGGCTGGGCCCCGGCGGGGCGTTGAATTGTCACATCCTAGTCAGGAATGCGGTCCGGGTCCAAGGGCAGAAACCCCGCGTTCCCGATCAGGCCCTTAACAGCAGGGAAGGGTCAAGGTTCCGGTCGCGCCATTTCATCCGCCAGCACAGGTGGGGGCCGGTGGCGCGGCCGCGGGCTCCGACCCGGCCAATCAGCTGGCCGCGATAGACGGTCTGGCCGACCGAGACCTCGACCCGGGACTGGTGGAGATAGGCGGTGACCAGGCCCTGGCCATGGTCGATGAAGACGAGGCCGCCCTCGTAGTGAAAGTCGGACTCCGCCAGGGTGACCAGACCGGCGGCCGGGGCGGTGATCGGGGCGCCGGTCGGCGCGCCGAGGTCGACGCCATAGTGCGGCTGGGCCGGGGTGCCGTTGAGGATGCGCTGGCTGCCCCAGGCGCTGGTGACGCGCAGGGTCTCGAGCGGAGGTGAGAAGCCGTCGCGGAAATAGTCTGCGTCGAGACGGCTGGCATAGGCCTCGGCCTTGATGACGGCCTGTTCCCGGATTCGGGCGAGCACCTCGGGGTCTTGCGGGGCGACGGTGGCCGGGGGCAGGCCGCTGATGCTGTGGCTGGGGAACCGGCCTTGCTGCAGGGTGATGTCGGTCGACTGTTCCCGGCTGCCCGAGCGGGCCGTGATGCGGTGGCTGAGTGCAGCGTCGCGGTCGAAACCGACGATGAACCAGCCCTCGGCGGAGGCGGTGGTCAGGGCCTCGCCGTCCAGAAAGATCAGGGCGCGGGGCCAGGCGCGGCCGATCAGGTGCCCGCCCTGGACGGGTCGGCCCTGGAGGTTGAACGGGTCACTGCCGGCGCGCGCGGTGGTCGCCGCCAATCCCGAAACCGCCAGGCCGGACAGGAGGGCGCGGCGGTCGATGCTCATGTCCGTGGGGCCAGGTGCTGGAGGGCTTCTTCCGGGCCGTAATAGGCCTCCTGCCGCTCGACGCTCCAGTAGCGGAGGGCCTCAAGCGGGATGGGGCGTCCGGTGACTGCACAGCGTACATAGGCCCCGCCGGTCATGATGACGAATTCGCCGCCCGTATAGCGGAGCCGCGCTTCCTGCCCCGACACGCGGCTCTGACCGGTTCTGTCGCCCCTCACGTCCATGCCGCCAGTCTAGCGTGTGCCGGAAAATAGAGAAGCGGTCAGAACAGGTCCCCCTGATCCGGTGGCGGCGGTGCAACACGGCGGGATTTCGCGGGTGGCGGGGCCGGCGTGGGCACGGGCGGGGTCGCCGGGCCGCCCGCAGCATGGGCATCCACCCTGCCGTCGGCGAAGACAAGGGCAAGGGGCTGGCCGGGATGGATCCGGGATGCAGCGGTGAGCCAGTCACCGTCTGCACTTTCCACACGCGCAAAACCGGGCTTGGGTGTGCGCGGGTTGAGGCTGTTCAGCGCACGCGACAGGGCGATCAGCGACTGGGTGCCGCGGTCGAGGGCGCGCGGCGGGACGGACAGCTTCTCGGACAGGGTGGCCAGGCGGGTGGCGCGGCGCTCCAGCCCCCGGTCCAGCAGGCCCCGGCCCAGACGGCCCTGCAGCACGGCTAAGCGGTGCTGGTGGACGGCGACATTCCGGCCCAGCGCCGAGCCGAGACGGCTGGAGGCATGGTCCAGCCGCTGACGGGCCAGACCCAGCAGGTCCTCGGGCCGTTTAGGCAGGCCACGCGCCGTGGCCCGCAGGCGGGTGCGGCGGTCCTCGATCAGGCGGGCCGCGCCCTGCAGACGCCTGCGCTCCAGATCGGCGAGGGCGGCAACCAGCTCGGCCCGGACGGGGTCAGGATTTCGGCCGCGCCGGTCGGCGTGGGCGCGCGGCGGTCGGAGACGAAGTCGATCAGGGTGGTGTCGGTCTCGTGCCCCACGGCCGAGACCAGGGGGATGGAACAGGCGGCCACGGCGCGGGCCAGCTCCTCGTCGTTGAACGGCCAGAGATCCTCGACAGAGCCGCCGCCGCGCGCCACGACCAGCACATCGGGACGGGGGATGGGGCCGCCGGGCGTCAGGGCCTCGAACCCCCGGATGGCGGCGGCCACCTGACGGGCGGCGACCTCGCCCTGGACGACCACGGGCCAGACCAGCACATGGCACGGCCAGCGGTCGCGGATGCGGTGCAGGATGTCGCGGATGACGGCGCCGGTCGGGCTGGTGATGACGCCGATCACGCGAGGATAGCGGGGCAGGGCGACCTTGCGGGCGGGCTCGAACAGGCCCTCGTCGCGCAGTTTGGCCTTCAGCCGCTCCAGCTGGGCCAGCAGGGCGCCGGCGCCGGCGGCCTCCATGCTGTCGATGACGATCTGGTAGCTGGAGCGCGCCGGATAGCTGGTGATCTTGCCGGTGACGATGACCTCGAGACCCGTCTCGGGCTGGATCGACAGGCCGCGCACCTGACCCTTCCAGACCACGCCGTCCAGCGAGGCCTTGTCGTCCTTGAGCGTCAGATAGACATGGCCCGAGGCATGGCGGTTGACCTTGGAGATCTCGCCCCGCAGCCGGACATGGCCGAACCGGTCCTCGAGCGTGCGCTTGAGGGCAAAGGCCAACTCGGAGATCGAGACGGCGGGATTGTTGTCGCCCGGCGCGGGCGCGGCCGGGGCAGTCCCCTCAAAGGCGTAGGAATCGTCGGTCATGCGCTTTCAGGCTTAGACCCGCGGAGGCCGGAGAGGCAATGTTACCGGCCTGCGGCTTGACCCCGGGACGCGCGGCGGTCATGTCGCGGGCATGAACATCCTCCTCGTCGGATCGGGCGGGCGCGAGCATGCGCTGGCCTGGAAAATCGCCCAGTCGCCGCTGTGCCGGAGACTGGTCATCGCGCCGGGCAATCCGGGCATGGAGCGGCTGGGAGAGCTGCGCGGCGACGTGCGCGCCGACGACGCCGAGGCGCTGGCCGCTCTGGCGCGCGAGATCAAGGCCGATCTGGTGGTGGTCGGGCCGGAAATGGCGCTGGAGGCCGGGCTGGCCGACCGGCTGGACAAGGTGGGCATCCCCTGCTTCGGGCCGACGGCCAGGGCGGCGCGGCTGGAGACGTCCAAGGCCTTCGCCAAGGCGTTTCTGGAGCGCCACGACATCCCGACGGCGGGCTATGGCGTCTATGAGACCCTGAAGGACGCGCGCGAGGCACTGACGGTCTTCAGACCCCCCTATGTGATCAAGGCCGACGGGCTGGCGGCGGGCAAGGGGGTGGCGATCAGCCCCGACCGCAAGGACGCCGAGGCCGAGATCGAGCGTATGCTGGGCGGCCGGTTCGGCAGAGCCGGCGCCCGGGTGGTGATCGAGGAGTTCATGGAGGGCGAGGAAGGCTCGCTGTTCGCCCTGTGCGACGGCAAGACCGCGCGCCTGTTCGGCGGAGCCCAGGACCACAAGCGGGCCTTTGACGGGGATCTGGGGCCCAATACGGGCGGGATGGGCGCCTATTCGCCGGCGCCGGTGTTCACGCCCGAGCTGGTCGAGGCGGTCGAGACCCGCATCGTCACGCCGACCATGGAAGGTATGGCGGCCGAGGGAAATCCCTATCGCGGCGTGCTTTACGTTGGCCTGATGGCGACGGCGGACGGGCCGAAAGTGGTCGAGTTCAACGCCCGCTTCGGCGACCCGGAATGCCAGGTGCTGATGATGCGGCTGAAGAGCGATCTGGTGCCGTTGCTGCTGGCCTGTGCCCGTGGGGATGGCTCGCGGGCCCCGGCCCCGGAGTTTCACGACGGCGTGGTGATCACCGTGGTGCTGGCGGCCAAGGGTTATCCCGACAGCCCCCTGACCGGGTCGGTAATCCGGGGATGCGAACAGGATTTCGGCCCGCATGTGCAGGTGTTCCACGCCGGCACGAAAAGGCGGGAGGACGGCAGTCTGGTGGCCTCTGGCGGCCGGGTGCTGAACGTCTGTGCGCGCGGGGTGGACATCGCCGAGGCGCGCGAGCGCGCCTATGCCGCCGTGCGAAAGATCGACTGGCCCGGCGGGTTCCACCGTTCGGACATCGGCTGGCGGGCGCTGGAGCCGCGCGACTGAGGCCTAGGCCGCCTGTCGGACCTGGTCCGGTAACCGGGTGACGGTTTCGATCAGTTCGGCGGCGTCGAAGGGCTTGGCCAGGTGGCGATCGGCACCGGCGGCCTGGGCGGCGGCCACGTGTTCAGCGAGGGCATTCGCGGTCAGCATGACCACCGGCGTGTGCTCGCGCCCATCGCGGGCCTCTATCTCGCGGATTTCGCGCGTGGCGGTCAGGCCGTCCATCACCGGCATCTGCATATCCATCAGGACGATGTCGAACCGGTCCGCGCGATAGGCGTCGACGGCCTGCTGGCCGTTCTCGACCAGAACCATGCGGGCGTCGATCTGGGAAAGGATCAACTCGACGACCTTGCGGTTGGTCGGATGGTCGTCGGCGACGAGGACGCTCAGCCCGTGAAGGCTGCCGGTGGGCTCGACCGGTTCCATCCGGGGCGTCGGGGCATCGGCGCGCCGCAGCGGCACGGTCAGCATGAAGCACGATCCCCCTTCGGGCTCGCTCTCGCAGTCCAGCACGCCACCCATCATTTCAGCCAGCTGGCGACAGATGGCGAGGCCGAGACCCGAGCCGCCGAACTGGCGGGTGATGCCGCCGTCCGCCTGTTCGAACCGGCTGAAGAGACGGTCGCGCACAGCGGCGTCGAAGCCGATGCCAGTGTCGGCCACAGCCAGGCGGAGCATTTCCTGACCCCCGGCATCGACGTCGACCCGGACAGTCAGCTGCACCATGCCCCGGGCCGTGAACTTGACCGCATTTGACACGAGATTGGTCAGGACCTGCTTCAGGCGCACGACGTCGGCCTCGATCCAGCGCGGGCAGTCGTCGGCGATCTCGACCATATACTGCAGCCCCTTGTTGCGGGCTGTTTCGGCATAGAGCTGGGCGGCTTCCTCCACGGCCTGATGCAGGTCCATGGGTTCGATGTGCAGCTTGAGGCGGCCGGATTCGACCCGGGCCAGGTCGAGGATGTCGCTGAGCAGGATCTGGAGGGTCCGGCCGGAGGCGTCGATCAGCTTGAGCATGTCGCGCTGCTCATCACTGAGGTCGGTGTGGGACAGGGCCTGGGCGACCCCGATCACGCCATTCAGGGGCGTACGGATCTCGTGGCTCATATTGGCGAGGAACTGGCTCTTGGCGGCGTTGGCCGCCTCGGCGGCGTCGCGGGCCTCGGCCAGCGCCCGGGCGTTGCGCTTGAGGTCGGTGATGTCGTTGACAACGGTGACGATCCCGCCCGCTGCCGTCATGCGGTCCTGGACGCGCAGCCAGCGCCCTCCCGCGATCCGCTGTTCGAGGGTGACGGAAAGTTTGCGCCGGGCGGCCGTCCGCTCGGCGATCCACTCCTCCTCTCGGCCCACCGCGTCATGGTACAGGCCTTCGGAGATGCCGATCTCGAGAATCTGGCGGAAAGTCATGCCGCGTTCCAGCCCGGAGCAGAGCTCGGGATTGACCTCGGCATAGCGGGCGTTCCAGAGCACGAGCCGGTCGTCGCTATCGAAGAAGCCGAGGCCGTCAGGCATGGCGTCAATCGCCTCGCGCAGTTGACGCAGGGCGCTGCTGCGCGACCAGTAGGTCAGGCCGATGGACAGGGCCCCGGCGAGCCCCAGTACGGCGATCGCGCCGGCGACGACTGTCAGGACGAAGGTTCCCGTCACGGCGGAGGGGTCGATGGCGACGGTCCGGTCGAGCTGGAGCGACACGGCGCTCATGGCAATGAAGTGAAGGGAGGAGACCGCGAGGGTGGCCAGGACCGCCGCGCCAAGGGTGCCTTTCCAGCCGCCGCGGGCATGAACCCACCCGCCCGGCACGGCGAATGCGGTCGCCACGACCAGGGCGGCGACCACGAGGGCCGGGTCCCAGATGACCGTCCCGGGCAGCCGGAGGGCCGACATGCCGACAAAATGCATGGCGGCGACGCCGACGAGGCCGAAGAGACCGGCGGCGACCCGGGCGGGGACGGTCTTGCCGACGAGGCCGATCACCGCTGTTCCGACGCCCGCAAACAGGGCAATGGCGAGGGAGCCGAGGGTCAGGTCGAGATTGTAGGTGATCGGGAAACCGGGATCATATCCCAGCATGCCGGCGAAGTGGGTGGTCCAGACGGTCAGTCCACCGATGAGGGACGCCCCGCCCGCAAAGGCCAGCCGTTGACGCGGTTCTGAATTCCGGGCCCGGTCGAACAGCGAGAGGGCCGTCGCCATACCCGCGAGACAGACCACGGCCGCCAGCAGCACCATCGGCCAGTCGTGGGCCGTCGTCAGACAGAGCAGTACGGTATTCACGGCGCGCAGAGTCCCCTTTCGTCCGGAAGTCTAGGGGGCACAGGTGAAGATTCCGTGCCCCCGGTCGCGCATGCGTCCGGAACGCCTGTCTTGCGGATTTCACAGTTCCCGCGCATCAGGGGGCATGCCCGACGTCCCCTCCACTTCGCCAGTCGCGCCTTCGGCCGGCTCACGCCTGTGGACAGCCGGGGCCTCGGGTGGTGTGGCCATACTCATTCTTCTGGCGCTGGCGGTGATGGATCCGACCCACGCGCCCGCGCTGCTGGGCGGTGCCGTTCTGGTTGCAATCTCGACCTGGATGGTCTCGCGCCGGCAGGGACCGGAGGCGTCCGGAATTCGGGCGCCGGAGGTCGAGTCCCGGGGGGATTCCGGCCCGGAGGGTGTGCCGGTGCTGCTGGAAGAGGTGTTTGAGACGGTCACCGATCCCATGCTGGTGGTGCGGGGTGGCGAGCCGGACGACATGGCCGGGCGGCGGATCATTCTCGCAAACCGGGCGGCGCGCGACTTTCTCCGCATCCCGCGCGAAGGCGCCATTCTGGTGTCGGCCCTGCGTGATCCCGCCTTGCTCGAGGCGGTCGACGAGGCCCTGTTCGGGGGCGTGGGCCGGGAGACAGACTTTGACAGCGGCGGAGTCCAGGCCCGCCACTGGCGTGCCGTCAGCCGTCCCCTGCCGGGGGCGGACGGCGACCCGCTGGCGCTGGTCATGCTGCGCGACGAGACCGATGTGCGACGTATGGAGTTGATGCGGGTCGACTTCCTCGCCAACGCCAGCCATGAGCTGAGAACGCCGCTGGCCTCGCTGTCGGGCTTTATCGAGACGCTGAAAGGACACGCCCGCGAGGACTCGGTGGCGCGGGACCGGTTTCTGGACATCATGGCGGCCCAGGCCGAACGCATGTCGCGGCTTGTCGCGGACCTGCTTTCGCTCAGCCGGATCGAGCTGAACGAGCACGTGCCGCCTTCGGGCCATCTGGACCTTGGACGGGCGACGGCCGATGTGGTCGATGCGTTGAGCGTGCTGACGCGCGATCATGGCGTAAAGATCGTCGTCGACGCTCCCGACGAGGCGGTGCGGATCAAGGGTGACCGGGACGAGATCGTTCAGGTGATCCAGAACCTGATCGACAATGCGATTAAATATTCGCCGCGCGAGGCCCGCATCGAGGTCGAAATACGGGCCGGACTGACGCCCGCGGCGGCGGCGGCTGCGCGGATGCCCGGCGCGGCACGACTGCCCTTGCTGACACCGGACCGGGACGAGAGGCTCACCTATGCGGCCGTGACGGTCAGGGACCACGGACCCGGCCTTTCGCGGGAGCACCTGCCGCGACTGACCGAGCGATTTTATCGCGTGGAAGGCCAGAAGAGCGGGGATCGTCCGGGCACGGGGCTGGGGCTGGCGATCGTGAAACACATCGTCAACCGCCACCGTGGCGGGCTGGTGGTCGAGAGCCTGCCCGGCGAGGGCGCGGCCTTTACCGCCTTCTTTCCCCTCGCAGAACGGGGACGGATGGCGGAACCCCCCACGGTGTAACCGAACTGTCATCGGCCCGTCGTAATCCGCTGACCAATCGCGGGCAGGGTCCGCGCACTTTCACGGTTGCGCGCCGCGCGGCCTGATTCCCGTATCGCGGACCTTTATGACCCTGACCGTCCTTCTGATCGTGGTGCTGCTGGCGGCGACGGCCTACGGCCTGGGTCGACGCAAGGCCGCGCGCCGTGCCGCCCTGCTGGAAGGTCGGAACCGGCCCCATTCGAGGCCGGGCCAGCACGGGGCCTATGCGCTCATCTGGGTGGCGGCGCCTGCCCTGCTGGTGCTGTTCGCCCTGTCCGCGCTGTCTGGTCCGATCTCGCAGCAACTTATCCGGACCGGCCAGCCCGAGGCTGTGTCGAACCTCGACGGATTCCGCAAGAATGCCTTTGTCGCCGATGCGGCGCGTGTCGCGGGCGGTCAGCCGGCGCAGGCGATATGGGAGCCCGAGGTGGGCCGCCACCTGGCCGACGAAGGGGCGCGCGCCGCGCGGATCAAACAAACCCTGACCTGGGCAGGAGCGCTGGGCGCGATCGTGGCCGGTCTGATGGGCGGGCTCATTGCCATTCTGCGGATCCGGCCGGACTTCCGGGCCCGCAACCGGGTGGAGGGCTGGGTCTCGGGCCTGCTGCTGGTGTGTTCGGCCATCGCCATCCTGACGACCCTCGGCATTATCGCCTCGCTGCTGATCGATGCGACCCGCTTCTTTTCGGCGGTGCCGGTGGCCGAGTTTCTGTTCGGCACCCAATGGAGCCCCCAGACGGCTATCCGCGCCGACCAGGTGGGATCGACCGGGGCGTTCGGCGCCCTGCCGCTGTTCGCCGGGACCTTCCTGATCATGCTGATCGCCATGGCGGTGGCCGCACCCGTCGGCCTGTTCGCCGCCATCTACCTGTCCGAGTACGCCGGGGCTGCCAGCCGGGCGATCATCAAGCCGGTGCTCGAGATCCTCGCCGGTGTGCCGACGGTCGTCTACGGCTTCTTTGCGGCCCTGACGGTGGGGCCGGCCTTCCGCGAATTCTTCAATACGATCGGGAGCTGGCTCGTCGGTGGGCCGCTGGACGGGCTGGGGCAGTATCTGATGCTGGTCCAGAACCAGATGGCGCTGGTGGCCGGTGCGGTGATGGGGATCATGCTGATCCCGTTCGTCTCGTCCCTCTCGGACGACATCCTCAATGCCGTGCCGCAGTCGCTGCGCGACGGGTCCTACGCCATGGGGGCCACCAGGTCCGAGACCGTCAGCCGGGTCCTGATGCCCGCCGCCCTGCCGGGTGTTGCCGGGGCGCTGCTGCTGGCCATGTCGCGCGCCATCGGCGAGACCATGATCGTGACCATGGCCGCGGGCCTTGCCGCGCGCCTGACGCTCAACCCGCTGGATACCGTGACCACGGTGACGGTGCAGATCGTGACCCTGCTGACC
>CAYNDG010000048.1:2604-10391 GCA_964395805.1 uncultured Brevundimonas sp. | reverse complement strand
AGGCGCGGCTGGAATCCGAGATCACCCGCCTCGACCGCAAGATCCTCGCGCTTCAGCCGCCGGCGGGGCGAGCGTGAACAGCGGGGTCAGTGCAGGGAGAATACCTCACTGATCTGGACCTTTTCGACACCCACCACGCCGACTGCAGAGTGCATCTCCGGGACATAGGCTTCCAGTCGCACGACCCACCCCGCGAAGAACTCGGCCGTCACGCATTGCCAGCCGACTCGGTCCCCGCATGGGGTCATGCTCAGACGCTCCAGCCTCGCCATCTCCAGTTGGGCCAGGTTGCGGGCCGGATTCGCACAGTTCGGTTCTGCGGCGCCGCATCTGACCGAGCCCGGATCGCGTCTCGCCTCCCGGATCGCGATCTGAAGCGCCTGTGTGGCGTATCGCACATGGTGCGACGGCGATATTTCAGTGTCGAAGAAGCGCTCTCCGGTGAAGTGGTCTTCCCAGGTCCCCAGCACCGGTCCGGCCCGCTCGCACTGGCTTTGAAGCCTGCGTTCATGGGCGTCAGTCCACTCCGGCGCCGCATCGGGACTGGTATCGCCAACGACCTTGAAGACAAGTCGGGTCTCAAGCGTATCGAGATCGTCGTCCCCCCGGTTCACCGGCACAACGACTACGGTGGCCTGACAGAGGCCGAAATCGCCCGCGTGTTGCGGCCTCGTGGCGAAAGCCAGCCACGTTGGCAAGGTATCTTCTTCGCCGAGGGGAAGCGGAGGTCCGGGACGCGCCACCTCAACGAAGTCGCTCGCAAGCGGGACGAGGTAGCGGGCCGCGAGGTCCTCGACAGAGGCCTGCCGCGCCTCGTGCCACCCTGGCGCGCCTGCACTCGCAGCAGGCGCTGTCCTGCTCTGCTCACTGGCGGGGGACCGCTCCTCAGTCGAGCAAGCCGCTGCGGTCAGTAGCGTTGCCGCCATGATGGCGGAGCCCCGACCGAGAAGGGCGATCAACGATCCTGAATCTGTGACGCCCATGCCGTCCCCTCCTTCGGCTTATTATCGACTTATCCTACCCCACTCCCGCACGTCTCGCGACGGACAGGCCGCGATCTGTCGGCGGCGGCGAGCCTGAACAGGATCAGCCTGCCAAGGCGTAGAGCGCGCTCCGGTCGCTGGCCGTTACGTCATGCCAGGGCTTTGACTGACCACAGCTGTAGTTGACCTGTACCGTCCCCTGGGCCTCGGGCGGATTGTCGGCGCGGAAGTGGGTCGGGTTGAGGAACAACAGATAGTCGAGATAGGGATCGAAGGGACCTCCGGCTGGCTCGAGGTAAAAGCCGCCGCTATGGCGCCCGGTGAACACCGTCATCACCCGGGGCGCGTCGCCCTTGAACACCTCGACGACCTCGATCCGATAAGTCGTCCACGGCGCCTCGTCATAGTCGTCGCCGGCATCGGTCCAGCTGTCAGTCTGTGCCGTCACGCGCGCTCGCACCACCCAACGGGAATCCGCATACTCCTGCGCGATCGTGGTCGTCGCATAGAGTTCGCCCTTGTAGATGCAAAGGGCTTGCGGCGATGACGGCACGCCCTGGGCCAGCAAGGCCGCGACAAGCAGGAGGGTCGGTGACATCATCGAGCGATGCTATCACCCCGACCGACCGGCGCCAGTGATCCACGAGAACGTGATGCTCTCCCCCTCCCAGACCATCCGCGCTGCCATTCGCAAGCGCATCAGCGACGTCTTCAACGATGCCGAGAAGGGCGAGCGGCCGGTGCTGCGGCGGGCGGATGCGCTGTTTGCGCCCGACTCGGCTGCCTGGCAGGTCAATGGCGATGTGGTGACCATGATGATCGGCGGGGTGTCGGGCCTGTTGCTGCAGATGCTGCATCCGGCGGTGCTGGCCGGGGTCTGGGACCACTCCGACTTTCGCGCCGACATGCACGGCCGCCTGCGCCGCACGGCCAAATTCATCGCCGTCACCACCTATGACAGCGCCGCTGCCGGACAGGCCGCCATCGACAAGGTCAACCGCATCCATGCGAAGCTGGGCGGCACCCTGCCCGACGGTACGGCCTATCGCGTGTCCGACCCCGCCCTGCTGGCCTGGGTGCATGTGACCGAGACGATCAGCTTCCTCGACGCCTGGATCCGCTATGCGCGGCCCGCCATGCCGATGGCCGAGCAGGACGCCTATTTCGACGAGATGGCCCGCATCGGTCAGGCGCTGGGCGCCGCCCCCCTGCCCCGCACCCGGGCCGAGGCCGAGGCCCTGATCCAGTCGTACCGCCCGCAGCTGCGCGCCGATGCCCGCACGCGCGAGGTTGCCGACATGGTCATGCGCCAGCGGATCGGCTCGCCCGCCGTGGACAGCGCCGCCGGTCTGATCATGCAGGCGGGGTTCGACCTGCTGCCCGGCTGGGCCCAGGCCATGCATGGCCGCCGCCCGCCCCTGCCGCGCCCGCTGGTCCGGACCGGCGCCCTGACCACCGCCCGCTTCATCCGCTGGGCCTTTGACCAGTCGCCGAACCGGCGGGTCTGGCCGCGCGAGCAGGCCGAATTCCCCCGGGGCTAGATTCGCCCCCTGAAGCTGGCCCAGACCAGCCTCAGCCGCTTGACCGGCTCGGGTGCTGCGGGGTCCAGCAACGCCGCGTGGGCCACGGCGGGAAAGGCTGCGGTCGGCAGGGCTTTCAGCGCCGCATTCGCCTCGCTCCGCAGGGCGCGCGCCTCATCGGCCCGTCCGGTCTGGGCCAGGCCCCGCAAGCGACCCGCTCCGGTCACCGCCGCCTCATGCCCCGGCCCGGCCAGCACCTGCACCGCCGTCTGCATCGGCCCGACGTAGAAGGCGTCCAGATCGTGGGCCTCCCCATGCACCCGGCCGATGTGGGCCTCGATCAGGGCCTCCAGCGGCGCGCGGTCCAGCCCGTGACGGTTCACCGCCCCGGTCAGGACCTCCAGCACCGGATGGCCGATGCGCGGCGCGTTCGAGAACACCCCGTCCATCTGGTCCGCCCACCAGCGATAGCGCATCTCGGCCAGAAGGGGCTGGGTCACCCGCGTGGGGATGGCCATCAGCTCGGCCTCGAACGCATAGAGGACGATCAGGTCGGCGCGCCGCCCTTCGTCCGCCACGAACCGGCTGGACAGCCAGCGATCCGGGTCGGCAGCCCGGACCTGGGCGTCCAGATCGACAAGGCTCATGACCTCGAGGCCCGCAGGCCTCTTGCAAGCGCCCAGCCGAGGGCCAGCATGAAGACGGCCAACGCCGCCTCCATGGCGCGCTGGAAAAGCCCCATCAGCGCGACCTCGGCAACCACGCCGTAAAACCCGACAAGGCTGACGACCAGAACCCCGAGCCCGAGCGGGGCCAGCCACGGCGCTTCACTCTTCCGGGCCCACAGGGACGCCAGGCCGACGCCGACGATGGCGCACATATAGCCCAGTCCGCCGAACAGGTCGTGCAGCAGGGCGGCGGCAGATGGGTCGGACCGGCTGCACTCGAAGTCGCAGGGATAGACACCGGCCCCCGCCATGCCGATGCCGTTCGCAGCAAGCAGCAGGCAGGCTGTCACCGCAAGCGCGCTGCGCCGCAGGACCCAGGCGGCGAGGACGCTGAAAACAGCGACGAGTACACCGTTCGGCACAAAGCCCCACCGGCTGACCTCGGCACCGGTGACGGCACCGGTCGCGCCCAGTTCGCTGATGAACTGACGGGCGTGATCATAGTCCGGATAAACCGAGCCGGCCCATACGACGGCGACGACCAGTATCCCGAGCCCGGCGACCAGCGCGGCCAGCGCGAGGCGGCTGAGAAGGACATCACCCCCCCGCATCGGCCTCAGCCGACCAGGGTCTGGTACATGGCCATGGAGGTCAGCATCGGGAAGCTGAGCAACAGATTGGTACGGCTGGCCAGCATGGCGACGCGGGCGGCGCGGGCCTTCTTCTCGTCATCGACGACGACGATGCCCAGCGCGCGCTTCTGGTTCGGCCAGATGATGCCCCAGACGTTCAGGAACATGATGATCGCCAGCCAGACGCCGACCCCCATCAGCATGAAGCCCTGATCGCCTTCAACCAGCCCTCCGGCCAGACCGAGGCTCAGCACCTCTGCGGCATAGGCATGGCCCCGGGCGAACATGACCGCCAGCCCCGCCAGCACCGTCACCAGCGCAGCCCAGCGGAACCAGAACAGGGCCTCGGGTGCGATATGTTTCCCGACCGCCGGCTTCAGCTCGGCCGGGATCGACGGCATCACCCGGATCTGGACGAAGTTGAAATAGTACAGCAGGCCGATCCACAGAATACCCGCGGCCACATGCACCCAGCGGAACACCGCCTGCCAGAAGATCAGGTCAAAGCCGCCGGCGGAGACCCGCCCGAAGGCGAATACCATCAAGCCCGCGAGCACCAGGCTGAGGATGACGGTGGCGCGAAAGCTGCTCAGCAATTTACCCATTGTTCGGCCCTCCCCGGCCTTTCGATTCGGCCGAGAATAGGCCCGCCCGCCCGGCACGCAAAGCCCGACCTAGGGTCGGCTGGCCCCGCCCAGTTTGATCGGCCTGGCTTCCTCGGCGAACTCGCCCCGCTTGACGCCCCACAGCAGGATGATCGGCGCAGCGACATAGACCGACGAATAGGTGCCGACGATGATGCCGAACATCAGGGCGATCGAGAAGCCGAACAGCACTTCGCCGCCCAGGAAGGCCAGCACGGCCAGAACCATCACCGCGGTAATGCCGGTCACGACCGTCCGGCTCAGGGTCTCGTTGATCGACAGGTCGATCACCTCGCCCAGCGGCATGGTCTTGTACTTTCGCAGGTTCTCGCGGAGGCGGTCGAACACGACGACCGTGTCGTTCATCGAATAGCCGATCACGGTCAGGATGGCCGCCACCATGTTCAGGCTGAACTCCAGCCGCATCAGAACGATCAGGCCAAAGGTCAGGATCACATCGTGGACCAGCCCCGCGATGGCGCCAAAGCCGAACTGCGGCTCGAACCGGAACCAGATGTAGAGGAACATCAGCACGACGGCGCTGCCCAGCGCCATAAGGCCCGAGCGGAACAGCTCCCCGGACACCTTCGAGCCCACCACCGACACACCGGAATAGGTCACATCGCCGACCGTCCGGGTGATCGCCGCCTCGACCTCACGCACGACCTCGGTCTGGTCCGCGCCCTCCGGCAGCTGGAAGCGCAACAGCATGGTCGATCCGTCAACCGTGTTGCTGTCCAGACGCGCAATGCCCTGGACGCCGACGTCCCGGAGCCCGAGGGCGCTGACGGCGGCCGACACTTCTTCCTGGTCGATGACCTGACCGGCGGGCTTGGAGATCTCCATCGAGGCGCCGCCACTGAAGTCGATGCCCATGTTCAGGCCCGGCGTGAAACAGCCGATGATCGAGGCGATACAGAGCGCCGCCGACAGCACACCGAACAGGCGGGAATATTTGACGAATTCGAAATTCGTCTTGGTCGGCAGCAGCTTGATAAGGGGCCATCCACGCATCGGCTTACTCCGCGACCGGCAGTTTCTTGGGCTTGGCGACCTTCAGCCACCAGGCCAGTCCCACCTGGGCGACCAGCACGGCCGACAGCATGGAGGTGAAGACGCCGATCGACAGCGTCCAGGCAAAGCCGCGCACGGGCCCTGCTCCGAAGAAGAACATGATCAGCGCCGCCACCAGCGTCGTCAGGTTGGCGTCGATGATGGTGCCCATGGCCTTGTTGAAGCCCGCGTCGAGCGAGGCGATGACGCTGCGTCCCTGCCTCGCCTCGTCACGCATCCGCTCGTAGATCAGCACATTGGCGTCCACGGCCACGGCAAAGGTCAGGATCAGACCGGCGATCCCGGGCAGGGTCAGGGTCGCCTGGGTCATCGACATGGCGGCCAGGATCAGAATGCCGTTCAGCACCAGGCCGATGACGGAAATGCCCCCGAACAGGAAGCCGTAGGCCAGGAACATGAACAGCACGATCACAACAAAGCCCAGGGCCGTCGCCCGCATGCCCCGGTCCACCGCATCCTTGCCCAGCTCGGCGGTGACGGTCCGGCGTTCCTCGACGTTCAGGGGCGCCGGCAGGGCCCCGCCGTTCAGCAGGCTGACCATCTCCGAAGCCGATGCGATCGAATAATTGCCCTCGATTACCCCCGAGCCGCCAAGGATGGCGCTGCGGATGACCGGAGCCGAAATGACCTTGCCGTCGAGGATAATGGCGAACGGCCGACCGATGTTGGCCGCGGTCACCTCGCCAAAGCGGCGCGCCCCCTGGCTGTCGAAATTGAAGCCGATGGCCGTCTGCCCGTTCTGGTCCTGGGTGACGAAGGCCCGGGTCAGGTTCTCGCCCGACACCAGCACCCGCCGCTTGACCAGGATGGGGTTGCCCAGCTCGTCCTGCATCAGCACGGCATCGGGTGGCACCCGCCCCTGAAGGGCATCCTGGACACTGTTCTCGACGTCGACCATCTGGAACGTCAGCTGCGCGGTCTGGCCGATGACCCGCTCCAGCGCAGCGGGATCGCTCTCACCGGGGGCCTGGATGACGATCCGGTCGGCGCCCTGACGGGTGATGGAGGGTTCGCGCGTTCCCAGATTGTCGATCCGGCGGCGCACTACCTCGATCGACTGGGTCACAGCGTCCGGCCCCATGCTGTTCAGGGCCGCGTCGGTAAAGGTCACCCGCAGGCGATTGTTCGACAGTCGGGTCAGCTGCCGGTCCGGCACGCCACCCGCGCCACCCCGGCTCACCAGGGTCCGCAGATCGGTAAAGGCCCGGTTGACCTCGGCCTCGCTCGACAGGGTTACAACCACGCCGGTCGGCTCCGGCTGCAGCGCCACCGGCGTGATCTGCGCCTCGTTCAGCACCTGCCGCACGTCTTCAACCGTATTGGCGACCCGCTTGGCCTGCATCTGGGTCACATCGACCTCGAGCAGCAGATACGACCCGCCCTGCAGGTCGAGGCCCAGGTTCAGCGTATTCTTGGGCAGAAAGCCGGGCAGCGCGTCGCGCTGGGCGGGCGTCAGCAGGTTCGGATAGGCGAACAGCAGTCCGAACGCCAAAGACAGGCCCAGAAGGATGACCTTCCAGCGCGACAGATGGATCATGGTTCGCTTCCCCGCAGAACGGCCCCGGTCAGGCCTTGCTGCTCTTGGCCTTGCGTTCGGCGGCGACGGGCGCCGTGCGGTCCCGCACCTCGGTGATCATGGTCTTGACCACCCGCACATTCACGCCCTGGGCGATCTCGGCCATCACTTCGTCCGCCTCAACCCGGGTCACCTTGGCGATCACGCCGCTCGACAGGACGATGGTGTCGCCGCGCTTGACCGAAGCCACCAGTTCCTGATGCGCCTTCACCCGCTTCTGCTGCGGGCGGATCAGCAGGAAGTAGAACAGCACGAAGATGGCGATGAACGGCAGGAAGTTCATCAGCAGGGCCGTCATGCCGCCGTCAGCGGTGGCGGCCATCAGCAGGATCGGGTCTTGGGTTGTCATGGTTTCTCCCGGCACGGAGCGTTGTCCGGCCACATGTCTCGAATGTGGCGCGGAACCTAGGGCTCGGAGGCCCCGATTGCAACGGACACCGGCGCCCCGGACGCACTCTTATCGCGGCAGGTGCAACAGGGGGTCCAGCGCCGTGGGCTGATCGCCCTGCATCCGCCAGACCTCAAAGTGGATCGAGGGCCGCCCGTCTCCGGCCGTATCGCCGACCGTGCCCAGTTGCTGGCCCGCCGCGATATCGTCGCCCTCGCGCACCAGGGCGCTGCCCAGATGGCCATAAACCGTCCGCCAGCCGTCGCGGTGCAGCACCAGAACCGTCAGGCCCTGTCCCGGCA
>CAYNDG010000048.1:998-2528 GCA_964395805.1 uncultured Brevundimonas sp. | reverse complement strand
TGTTGCGCTCGCCCATGCCCACCGGGCCGAAGCGGCGCAGGATGTCCCCTCGCACCGGCCAGTCGAGGGGGCCGCTGCGCGCGGCCGAACCATTGGCGACGGGCGGCATGGGCGCATTGCCCGAGGGCGGTGGCGGGGGCGGCGGCAGGGCCCCGGACGGCACGCGCACGCCGCTCGGCGACGGACCGGTGGCATAGGGATCGCGGCCGGAGTCGACCGCCGAGTCGGGCAGGATCACTTCGCTGCCGACGCTCAGCGCCGCGCGCGGGCCGAGATCATTCATCTCGATCAGCACCTGTATGGGCGTCAGGAAGCGGCGCCCGATCCCCGACAGCGTATCTCCGGGCTGGACGGTATAGCGCGCGCCTGCGACCCGGCTGACCGGCAGGGCCTCAAGCGAGGCGGCCCCGGTCGGGACAATTTCGGGGGGTGCACTGACAACGGGGGCGTCCAGGGCACCGCCCTCCACCGCGCCCACGGGAGCAGCGGTGCCGAACTCTACCCCGGGCGGGGGCGAGGTCGGGCGCGGCGGCGGCGGGGTCTCGATCGCGCTCACCACCCGCACGCCCGTCGGATTCACCGGCACAGGGCGCGTCGAATAGCGAGGTTCTGACGGATAGCTCGCGCAGGCGGCCATGGTCAGCAGGCCCATGGCCATCGCCATGAGGGTGATGCCCCGTCGGATGGTCACCATTCGCGTCTCTCCTCTCGATCCCGGGTCGCGCTGCCCGGTGTGCCCCGATGTCGGTCATAAGCCAACCCGCCAAACCGTGCCAAAGTTGGGCGCGAAGGTTAACGCCCCGCGGAATTCACCCCTACCCCTCCCTGGCCGTACCCTCGACCAGGGGCACGAAGCGCACCTCGGTCAGGCTCTCCCGCTGGAACGACCCGTCGGGCTGGCCGACATAGCGGTTCAGCATCTGCACCGAGGTCCGCCCCACCGGGCACACCAGAATGCCGCCGGGCTTCAGCTGTTTCAGCAGTTCGGTCGGCTCATGCGGGGCCGCGGCCGTGACCATGATCCGGTCGAACGGCGCCTGCTCCGGCCAGCCGATCCCGCCGTCGCCGTGACGGGTGATGACATTGTCGATCTGCAGGATCTTCAACCGGGCCTCGGCCTCGCTCAGCAGGCTGCGATAGCGTTCGACCGAATAGACATAGCGCGCCAGCCGGCTCAGCACCGCGCACTGATAGCCACTGCCCGTGCCGATCTCCAGCACCCGGTGGCGGGGCTGCACGTCCAGCGCCTGGGTCATCAGGCCGACGATATAGGGCTGGGAAATCGTCTGTGCGCAGTCGATCGGCAGGGCCTGGTCCTCCCACGCCTGATCGAGGAATTTCTCATGGACGAACACCGCGCGGTCGATCGATTCCATGGCCGCCAGCACGCGGGGATCCGTCACCCCCTGCTGCCGCAGCCCCAGGATCAGCCGCCCCGCCCGATCATCGTTGAGTTTCATCATTCCTCCCCCATCGGGGGAGGGGGACCATCCGCAGGATGGTGGAGGGGGCTGATCCGGAGTCCGGCGA
>CAYNDG010000048.1:468-988 GCA_964395805.1 uncultured Brevundimonas sp. | reverse complement strand
CCCCCTCCACCGCTTCGCGGTCCCCCTCCCCCGTGAAGGACGGGGGAGGATCACAATACCTTCTCCACCGCCCTCGGAACCGCCCCCCCCAGCACCCGCTTCAGGTCGTTGACGCTGGTCCGGTGGGTCAGGTCGATGTGCAGCGGCGTCACCGAAATCCTGCCGTCGTCCATGGCGCGCAGATCGGTGCCGGGGGCGTGATCCTGCTTTTCGCCGCGAAAGCTCATCCAGTAATAGTCGCGCCCGCGCAGGTCGGTGCGCTTGACCGCATGCATCTCGCCGACGGCGCGGAACCCCTGGGTCGTCACCTCGACCTCGCTCACCGCCTCGGGCGGGCGGGCGGGGAAGTTCAGGTTCATGACCACGCCCGCGTGCCATTTCTGGGCCAGCAGGCGCGAGATGATCGGCGGAGCGTGGACCTCGGCCGTGTCCCAATGGGCCATCACCGTGTCATGGAACCGCTCGAGACTCTGCGACAGGGCGATCGAGCGGATGCCGAAGGCCATCCCCTGCAAGGCCC
>CAYNDG010000048.1:0-348 GCA_964395805.1 uncultured Brevundimonas sp. | reverse complement strand
GGTCGGCGTGCCGGTCACGGCGAACCGCTTGTCGCCCATCCGGTTGACCCGCAAGGGCTCGGTCAGGGTGATGCCGCGCCCCTTGCCCGACTGCTCGGTCTGGGGGGCGCAGATCCACACATCATCCGACAGCGTGCGCGCAATCCGCTCCAGGCACTCCAGCCCCTCGGCCTCGATGCCGTCGTCGTTCGTCAGCAATATCCTCAAGCGCGCACCACCATCATCCTATCGAAGAACCTCGACGCGATCCGCCTCGATCACGACGTCGCGGCGGCACAGGTTGGACACCTGCGATCCCTGCAGGTCCAGCAGCTGGCTGCTGCCCCGCTCGGACCAGGCCCGCGTGCG
>CAYNDG010000047.1:0-10442 GCA_964395805.1 uncultured Brevundimonas sp. | reverse complement strand
GTGGTGCGCCAGATCGCCTTTCACCGGTTCGAGACCCGGTTCCACGACGAGCGGCAGCGGGGCGAGGTCGGAGCCGAACGCATCGGCGAAATCTGGCTGGAGGAGATGGGGGCGTCGCTGGGCCCGGCCGTCACCCTGAACGAAGGCTATGAGTGCTGGTGGGCCTATGTCAGCCACTTCGTGCACTCGCCCTTCTATGTATATGCCTATGCCTTCGGGGACCTGCTGGTCGCGGCCCTGATGGAGACACGGCGCAAGGACCCGGCGGGTTTCACGCCCCTGTACCGCGAGCTTCTGGCAGGAGGAGGCACGCGACCCTACGACGAGGCGCTTCAGCCCTTCGGGCTGAACCCGAAGGACCCCGCCTTCTGGACGATCGGCCTTGTCCGGCTGGAACGGCTGGTCGAGGCGTTCGAACAGACTCTCTAGCCGGCGGCCATGATCCCGCAGGCGACGCGCGCACCCGCGCCGCCGATGGGTTGCGTCCGGTGGTCGTCAGCATTCTCGTGAATCACAAGCGCGGATCCGTCCGCGTCCCACAGCCACTGCCCGGGGCCTTCGGCGGCGATCCGCGCCCGGGTCGTGAAGATCTCGGCGCGCACCCGGCCCTGTTCGTCGGCATAGATGTTGGGCAGGTCGCCATCATCCGGGCCGCCCGGATTGAGCAAGCCATGCGGTTTGGCCCCATCGGCGTGGTTGATGTGTCCGCCGGCGGAGGTGAAGGGAGCCTCGCACTCGCCCGTCGCGTGAATGTGGATCCCGTGCCATCCGGGGCTCAATCCCTCGGCTTCCACCCGGATCAGCAGGCCCGTAGTCCCCTGGGTCAGAACGGCGCGACCGATGGTCTGACCCGACGCATTGATCAGGGTCGCCTCGCCAAAATCGCCGATACGGGCCATCGACTGCGTGTCATGCCCATAGTGATTCTCGGTGATCGCTACGCACCCCGACAACAGGGCTGCCGCGCCGACGGTGGTGGTCAGGATCATGGGCAGGCGGGGCAGGGTCATGGTGGGTCTCCTCGATGCGATTTCAGAGCCGGGGATATGTACCGGGTCAACTTTGCCAGCCCCGGATGCCGATGCTACTAATCCCCAAGCCCGGAAGTTGTTCTGATTCCGGCCAGATGAAGCCGAAAATTCCTTGACCGACGACATATCCGATCACGCCGACCCGTCCGCAGTTCCTGGTGGCGGGAGTGGCGGCCAGATAGACAACATCACCATTGAGGACGAACTGCGTCGTTCGTACCTCGATTATGCGATGAGCGTCATCGTCAGCCGCGCGCTGCCGGATGTTCGTGACGGCCTCAAGCCTGTGCACCGCCGCATCATCTATGCGATGCACGAGGAAGGGCGCACGTCCGACCGCAAATATGTGAAATCTGCCAACATCGTCGGTGACGTGATGGGTCGCTACCACCCGCACGGCGATGGCGCGATTTATGACGCCATGGTGCGCATGGCCCAGCCCTTCTCGATGCGGCTGATGCTTGTCGACGGTCAGGGCAATTTCGGTTCGGTCGACGGCGATCCCCCAGCGGCCATGCGCTACACCGAAAGCCGGATGACCAAGGCTGCCGAGGCCCTGATCGAGGATATCGAGAAGGGGACCGTCGACTTCCAGGACAATTATGACGGGGCGCGCCAGGAACCGGTGGTCCTGCCCAGCCGGATCCCGAACCTGCTGGTCAACGGCGCCGGCGGTATCGCGGTCGGCATGGCGACCAACATCCCGCCACACAATCTCGGCGAGGTGATCGACGCGGCTGTCGCGCTGCTGGACGATCCCGGCGTTTCCGATGACGTCCTGCTGGATATCGTCCCCGGGCCGGACTTTCCGACGGGCGGTGAGATCATGGGGCGCACCGCGCCTCGCAATGCGCTGCGCGAGGGGCGGGGCTCCATCATCGTGCGGGGCAAGGCCTCGATCGAGGAAATCCGCAAGGACCGCGAGGCTATCGTGGTCACCGAGCTGCCCTTCCAGGTCAACAAGCAGACGCTTATCCAGCGCATCGCTGAAATGGTCCGCGAGAAGCGCATCGAGGGCATCTCGGATGTCCGCGACGAATCCGACCGGCAGGGCATGCGCATTGTCATCGAGCTGAAGCGCGAGGCGTCCGGTGACGTCATCCTGAACCAGCTGTGGCGCTTCTCGGCGATGCAGAGCTCATTCGGCGTCAATATGCTGGCGCTGAATCACGGGCGGCCGGAGCAGATGGGGCTGCGGCGGATGCTGGAGGCCTTCCTCGAATTCCGCGAGGAAGTGGTCGTCCGGCGGGTCAAGTTCGAACTGGGTAAGGCGCGGGACCGGGGGCATGTGCTGGTCGGCCTGGCCGTCGCCGTCGCCAATATTGACGAGGTGATCCACATCATCCGCTCGTCGGCAGACCCGGCCGAGGCGCGCGAGCGGCTGGTGGGGCGCACCTGGCCCGTCGGGGACATGATCGCGCTGGTCGAACTGATCGCCGATCCGCGCACTGTCCTGGTCGACGGCAACGGTATCCGGCTGACCGACGAGCAGGCGAGGGCCATTCTGTCCCTTACCCTGTCGCGCCTGACGGGACTTGGGCGGGACGACATTTTCGGCGAGGCCCGTGGACTGGCCGACACGATCCAGGGGCATCTGACCCTGTTGTCGGATCGCGCCAACATTCTGGCGGTGATCCGCGAGGACCTTCTTGAGATCAAGGAGACCTTCGCCACCCCGCGTCTGACCGTGATTGGCGAGGGCGACGCCGACATGGAGGATGAGGACCTGATCCCCCGTGAGGACATGGTCGTCACCGTGACTCATGGCGGATACGTCAAGCGTGTGTCGCTGAACGCCTACCGGACACAGCATCGGGGCGGCAAGGGTCGGTCGGGCGTGGCGATGAAGGACGATGATGCCGTTGTCGGCGTCTTCTCGGCCTCGACCCATACGCCGGTGCTGTTTTTTGCGTCGAACGGCAAGGCCTACAAGCTCAAGGTGTGGCGCCTGCCGCTGGGCGGCCCGACCTCGCGCGGCAAGGCCTTCGTCAACCTGCTCCCGATCGAGCCGGGCGACAGTATCATGAACGTGCTGCCGCTGCCCGAGGATGAGGCGGCCTGGGGCGATTATGACATCATGTTCGCCACGCGCTCCGGTGATGTGCGCCGGAACAAGCTGTCGGACTTCGCCACGGTCAATCGCGCCGGCAAGATTGCCATGGAGTTGGAAGAGGGCGACCACATGGTCGGAGTCGGCCTGTGTCGCGCCGACGATGACATCATGCTGACGACGGCATTGGGACGGGCGATCCGCTTCAAGGCCGACGACGTCCGGGTGTTCAAGGGCCGCAAGTCCACCGGGGTCCGGGGCGTACGACTGCAGCCGACGGACGAGGTCATATCCATGGCTGTTCTGGGCCGCGTCGATGCGAGCCCAGAGGAACGCGCGGCCTATGTCAGGCACGCCAATGCCATGCGCCGCGCGGCCGGCGAGGGCGAGGATGAAACCCCGGTGGAGGCGGAGGATGAAGCCGTCGCCGAGGCCCCGATCTCGCCCGAGCGAATCGCCGAACTGGGCGCGGCCGAACAGTTCATCCTGACCATCACCGAGACCGGCTTTGGCAAGCGTTCGTCGGCCTATGAATACCGGCGCACCGGTCGGGGCGGCCAGGGTCTGACGGCCCACGGCCTTGGAGGGCGCGCGGGCAACCGCCTGGCGGCGTCATTCCCGGTCGAGGAGACGGACGATCTGCTGCTGGTGACATCGGGCGGACAAATGATCCGCACCCCGGTCAGCCAGATCCGTGTGGTCGGCCGTTCCAGCCAGGGGGTGACCGTCTTCCGTACGGCAGAGGGCGAGAAGGTCGTCTCCGTCGAACGTCTGGCCGAGAGCCCGGACGAGGATGACCCGGGCGCAGGGTCCACCGGGGACGTTGGCGAAGGCTGACCGGAATGCCTGGTCCAGACCTCTGGATCGACGGGGCGCGTGCCACGGTTGATGACCTGATCCACCAGGCGCTGGTCAGTTATGGGGCCTACACCGCGTTTGCCGTCGTCGGCGGTTGCGTGCGCGGGCTTGACCGGCATCTGGCGAGGCTTTGCGCCTCCGGGCTTGAGCTGTTCGATCACGCCATCCAAGACCACGTGTTGCGCGCCCGGATTGGCGAGGCTCTCGGAGACCGGGGTGACGCCTTTGTGCGCGTGAGCCTGTTCTCAAGGAATATTACGGCCCGGCAGCCGGATTTCTGCGGGCCGCCGAACGTCATGGTCGCGGTTTTTCCGCCGGCGCCACCCCTTGCAACAGGGTCCGTGCGCCTTGAGCTGCAGCCCCATGCCCGCGAGCTTGCCCACCTAAAGCATGTCGCCACACTCGGCCTGGTGCGGGCGCGACGGCAAGCCCTTGCCAACGGCTTCGACGATGCCCTTTTCGTCGACCCGCAGGGGCGAATATCCGAGGGCAGCCTCTGGAATATCGGCTTTGTCAGGCGCGACACGGTTGTCTGGCCCGAGGCGCCGATGCTGGCAGGGGTGTCACAGGCGTTGATCCGGGAGCATCTTGTGGATGTCGGCCTGAGACAGGAAACCCGGGTGGTAAGGATCGATGATCTGGCGGGCTTTGACGGTGCCTTCATCACCAGCAGCACCACCCCGGCCTGCGCCGTGGCCAGCATCGGGGCACAGGGATTTTCCGTCGATCCCGACCTCATGCGCCGCGTAGTCGGGGCGTGGACCCTGGCGGAGCCGCAGCCGGTCTAGGAGCCGCGCGCGACCGATGCTAAGCCACTGGAACTGAGGGAGGCCGAGACATGCGCATCGGGCTGTATCCGGGAACCTTCGATCCCGTCACCAATGGCCACATGGATATCATCGGCCGGGCCGTGAAGCTGGTTGACCGGCTGGTTATCGGTGTGGCTCGCAATGACGACAAGGGACCGCTGTTCACGACCGACGAACGGGTCGACATGCTGAAGGCCGAGGTCGCCGGGCTGAAGTCCGACATTGTGGTTCAGCCGTTCGACACGCTGTTGATGCATTTTGCGGAATCATTGAATGCCAGTGTCATCGTGCGCGGTCTCCGGGCGGTGGCCGATTTCGAATATGAGTTCCAGATGACGGCCATGAACCAGCGACTGAACAGCGAGATCGAGACGGTGTTTCTGATGGCTGATCCGCGGCACCAGGCGATTGCCTCAAGGCTGGTCAAGGAGATCGCCCGCCTGGACGGGAAGATCGAGAGCTTCGTCAGTCCCGAGGTGGCGGCGAGGGTCGCGTCCCGTGTCAAAGGGGGCAGGTAGCAGGATATGGTCATGCGTATGAATTTCCCCCCCGGGGTCCTGCTTGCGGCCCTTATGATGGTCGGCCCTGTCGGCCTGGTCGCCGCGCCTGCGGTCGCGCAGGAGGCCTCGAGCTGGCGGCTGGTCCCCGATGACCGCCTGCTGATCATCGAGACCAGCAAGGGTCGGGTTCTGGTCGAGCTGTTCCCCGACGTCGCCCCGGCCCATGTGGAGCGGGTTGTCTCGCTCGCGGACCGGGGTTTCTACGACGGGCACGCCTTTCACCGGGTCATCGAGGGGTTCATGGCCCAGACGGGGGACCCGCTCGGAACCGGAGGAGGTGGCAGTGAGCTTGCCGATATCGGCGCTGAGCTCAGCTTCCGTCGCGGTCGGGACAGCGGATTTGCTCTGGTGGAAAACAGCGGGCCCGGGATGCGCGGCATCATGCGCGGCCTGCCGATTGTGACCCAGCCTGATAGCCAGATGATGGTGACCGCTGATTTCAGGGTCGGCGCACAGGCAGTCTTCTGTCGAGGTGTCGTGGGCATGGCACGTGCCAACAGCCTGGACAGCGCCAACAGTCAGTTCTTTCTCATGACAGGGCGCGAGGACGCCCTGAACGGGAACTACACAGCCTTCGGGCGGATCGTTCACGGTGCCGAGGTTGTAGAAAGCCTGAAGGCCGGTCAGGAGTCCCAGAATGGTCAGGTCACTGACAACGCCGATACCATGATCCGCGTCCGGACGGCATCGGGGCTACCGGTCGGTCAACGCCCCGTCGTGGAGGTCCTGCGCGACAACAGCCCCGAGGCCGCGCAGCTTGTCGCAGAGACGCGGGCAGCGCGCGGCACCAACTTCAATATCTGTGATGTGCAGCTGCCCTCGCGGGTCAGCCAGACGGAGTAGGGGAGACGATGGCCGACAGGAACACCATCGGGGCGCTGGCTGCAGCTGTGGCCTTGGCGATCGCGCTGCCGACGACGGCCCAAGAGGCTGCTGTGCCTCCCCCGCCGCCCCCGCCGGCCACCGTGCCCAGCCCTGCGGCGCCGACCCAGGACTGGCGTCTGGTGGCCCCGGAGGATCTTCTGATCATCGACACCACGCGCGGGCGGATTCTCGTCGAGATGGCCCCCGAAGTCGCGCCCCTGCACGTAGAACGCATTCGCCTGCTGTCGGGCCTCGGCTTCTATGACGGTCTGGCCTGGCATCGGGTGATCGACTGGTTCATGGCCCAGACCGGCGATCCGCTCGGGACGGGCGAAGGCCAGAGTCCCTATCCCGACCTCGCGGGCGAGTTCACCTTCCGGCGCGGACCCGACCTCGAGTTTACGCCGGTCGCGGCGCCCATGGGATCGCTGATCGGGTTCATGGGATCCCTGCCGGTCCAGACGCAGCCGGCTGAGCTGATGCCGCGGACCAGCGACGGCAAGGTCCATGGCTGGGCCATCTATTGCCCCGGCGTGGCGGGCATGGCGCGTGACGAGAATCCCGACACCGCCAACAGCCAGTTCTTCCTCATGCGGCAGGCCTACCCCTCGCTGGACAAGCGCTACACCGTCTGGGGCCGGGTGATCGTCGGCCTGGATGTGGTGCGCGCGCTAAAGACCGGTGAGGAGCCAAGTGGTATCGTTCCCGCAGAGCCGGACCGCATGTTGCGCGTTCGCGTGGCTTCGGCCCTGCCGGCAGAGACCCGCCCGGTGGTTCGGGTGCTGGATGCGGGTTCCCCGATCTTTGCCACAACCATCCAGACGGTGCGGATGCAGCGGGGAGCGGATTTTTCGATCTGCGATCTGGAGTTGCCGGTACAGGTGAGCGACCCGGCCTTCGGTTGATCAGCCCCGGCCGCGCCCGCGGCCGCGGGACCGCCGCCGGCGGCGGCCGGATCGCATACGCTCCAGCAACAGGCCTTCGCGGAGTCCCCGGTCTGCCACACGCACCCTTTCGCAAGGCCAGGCCCGCTGCACCGCCTCGAGAATGGCGGCGCCAGCCATGACAAGGTCGGCCCGGTCCGGGCCGATGCAGGCGTTCCGGGCCCGCCCCTCGGGGCCGAGATCCAGCAACAGGCGCGCCGCCTCTTCGCAGTCGTTCCGGGTCATCCAGAGGCCATCGACCCGGTCTCGCTGATATCGGGGCAGTTTGAGGTGGATACCGGCCAGACTGGTGATGGCTCCGGACGTGCCCACAAGGTGAGCCTGACCCGCGTCGAACAGCGCCTTCACCTCTCCATTGATCGGGGCGGACTGAATGGCTGCAGCCATGTGATCGACCATGGCCTCATACCAGCCGAGGGGGTCTTCAGGGGACTCGGGATGGCCCTCGGCCAAGGTGACCACGCCGACCGGAGCGGACATCCAGCCCGCCGTTTCAAAACCCTGATCCTTGCGAATCAGCCAGGACAGTTCGGTCGATCCGCCCCCGACGTCCACGACCAGGACAGCCTGTGAGCGGCCGTCCAGAAGATTGCGACACCCCTCGACCGAGAGCCGGGCCTCCTCGTCAGGGGCGATGATCCGCAATTTCAGGCCGGTCCCGGCGCGGACCCGCTCTATGAACTCCGGGCCATTCACAGCGGCCCGGCAGGCCTGGGTGGCGACGGCGGCAATCCGTTCTGACGGCAGGTTCTTTCGGGCGAGGCGTTCGGCGCAGATTGCCAGGGCGTCGTAGGCCCGGTCCATGGCGTCGTCGGCCAGTCGTCCCGTGCGACTGATACCCTCTCCCAGCCGGACGATCCGGCTGAAGGAATCGACCACCCGAAACCCGTCACGCACCGGGCGTGCGATGAGCAGGCGGCAGTTGTTGGTCCCCAGATCAAGGGCGCCATAGAGCTGCGGCACCGAGGCCGCATCGCCAGGGCGGGGGGACCTGTCGTCGCGCTCACGGGGCGCGCCGTCGATCTCCGGCATGGCCGAACTTTCTTTGGGGGAAACCGCAGCGGTCCCCGTCACCAGCAGACTAACCAGATGGGATCGTCCGCGCCAAGCCAGTCTGTCGTGAAAATGAACAGGAGTTTCGGGGAGGGCTCAGGCGGCGGCCGATACCCTCAAGCCATGATGAAGCCCCTGACTGCCAGATTTTCTCTCGGACAGTGCGTCCGTCAGCGTGAGGACGCCTTCCACGGCGTGATCGTGGATGTGGACGCCCGCTATGACGGCCCTGAGGATGAAGCCGGCGCCGTCGCCATGGACCAGCCCTTCTACAAGGTGCTGGTTATCGAGGAGTCATCCGGTGTCCTCATCTATGCCGCCGAACAGAGCCTGGCCGAGGGCCCGGAGCCCGAGGATGCAGCGCTTTCACACCTGAAGCGTTGGTTCCGCCGGGATGAACAGGGTCGACTGCAGCCGAGATTCCTGGACCTGCATTGAGGCCGCCCCCCGGGTCGGCGTATGCTTCCTGATCCCGCGAGCGTGACCATGGCGCCCGCAACTGTTCAGCTGATGCGAGGGACTCCGGATGTCCGATTTCGAGCATGTTTTCGAATCTCCGCCCGAGGGCGCGGCCGAGGACTGGACCATTCCGCAGGACTGGCCAGCCTACACCCGGGTCGAACACGATACCTGGAACACCCTCTATGCCCGGCAGATGAAGATCCTGCCCGGCCGCGCCAGTGAGGCGTTCATGCGGGGTCTCGATGCCCTGGATCTCAACACTGGCGGAATACCAGACTTCGAGACCATGAACCCCAGGTTGCAGGCGCTGACCGGCTGGACCGTCGTCTGCGTGCCCGGCCTGGTGCCGGACGAGGTGTTCTTTGACCACCTGGCCAACCGGCGCTTCCCGTCCGGCCAGTTCATCCGGAAACCCGACCAGCTGGATTATCTGCAGGAGCCGGACATCTTTCATGATGTGTTCGGCCACGTGCCGATGCTGACCGACCCGGATTTTGCCGCCTATATGGAGGCCTACGGCAAGGGCGGGCAGCGCGCGGCCCGGCGTGGCATGTTGGCCAATCTGGCGCGGCTGTACTGGTATACGGTCGAGTTCGGCCTGATGAAGGAAGGCGATGACCTACGCATCTATGGCGCGGGGATTGTGTCCTCCTCGACGGAGAGCGTGTTCGCCCTCGAAGACCCGTCGCCGAACCGTCTGGGCTTTGACCTCGAGCGGGTGATGCGTACGCTTTACCGCATCGACGACTTCCAGCAGGTCTATTTCGTCATCGACAGCCTCGAGGCGCTGAAGGACGAGACGCTGAAGGATTTCGGTCCGATCTATGACCGCCTTGAGGGCAAGGACGAGATCGCCATCGACGCCATCCTGCCCACTGACACGGTGTTCACGCGTGGCACCCAGGCCTATGCCGCCAAGGGCGGACGGTTTGCTGCCTAGGCGCGCTGGAACGGATAGAAGTCGCTGCCCAGCCTCAGAATGCCAGTTAATTCGTCCAGCGCCCCGCGCGACTCGTCGAGCAGGGCTGGATCGACGAGGTCTTCCGGACTCAGCGTCTCGCGGTACCAGTGGTCGGCCCATTCGCCGAGGCGCGCATACAGGTCATCCGTCAGCCGCATGGCCGGGTTGGTGGCCGCCAGCTCGGCTTCGGTCAGAACCACGCGCAGGCGCAGGCAGGCAGGACCGCCGCCGTTCATCATCGACTGGCGCACGTCGACATAGCGGACCCGGCCAATCGGGCCGTTTGACGCGGCGAGACGTTCGGCCACCGCATGACTGCGCGGGTTGTCGCGCGTTTCCGTCGGGCAGATCAGGGTCAGCCGATCTTCACCGGGGATCTGCACGAGCATCGAGTTGAACAGATAGCTGGAGATAGCATCAGCCAGCGGCAGGTCGGTCGTGGACACCTCAACAAAGGCGGGCTCGAACAGGCCATCGGCGGCTTTGCGGATCGCATCCAGCGTTCCGGCCGTGTCCTCGAACGCCAGCTCGTGGAAGAACAGGGTGTTGAGCGCGCCGACGCAGACCACGTCGTTGTGGAAGGTCCCGCCTGCGATCGCCGCCCGGCCCTGACGTGGGAAGACAGCGCCGGTCGCACCATGACGGCGGGCGATGGCCTGCGAGGCCTCATGCGTCTGGCGCGCGGGGTAGGGGCCGTCCCAGCCCTCCCAGGCCTCACGTCCCCAGACCAGCAGATTGACCCCCGGCGATCCATGCTCGGCGCACAGGCGGACGTGGTTGGCGGCGCCCTCGTCGGCGAGGTGGGCGACGGAAGGCAGGGCGCCGTGGACGGCGAACCGCGTCGGGTCCG
>CAYNDG010000046.1:0-10624 GCA_964395805.1 uncultured Brevundimonas sp. | reverse complement strand
CACCTTGCACAGGATCAGGGCGGACAGCTGGGCGCGCTCGACGAAGCTGTCGGGCCAGGCGTATTCCTGATCCGAGTGGATGGCGCCGCCGATCACGCCCAGCGTATCGATATTGGGCAGACCCGCCGCATGCAGGTTGTTGCCTTCGCACACCCCGCCGGACGGCTGCCATCGCAGGGTCTGGTTCAGCAGTTCACCGGCCTGACGCACAGCCTCGAACAGTTCGGTCTGGGCGGCGTCCATCGGTTTGGGCGGACGGGTGAAGCCGCCGTGAAGCTCGACCGTGGCCCCCTCGATCGGCGGCCGTGAGGCGATGGCCTGAACCCGGGCCAGCGTCCAGTCGGCGGCCTCGGGATCCGGCACCCGGACATTGAAGCGGACCACCGCTGTGTCCGCGACGACGTTCAGCGGGGCTCCGCCGGAAATGCGCGCCACGTTGACCGTCACGCCCTCGCGCTGGCCGTTCAGGTCGTCGAGGGCGACCGCCAGCCGGGCCGCGCCGGCCATGGCGTTGACGCCCTCATGATAGGCCCGCCCGGCGTGGGCCGACCTGCCGCGCACGACGATGTGGAAATTGCCGCTGCCCTTGCGCGCGCCAGCCAGACTGCCGTCGGGCAGGGAAGGCTCATAGGTAAGGCCGATGTGACCCCGCGCGCCCAATTCGGCCAGCAGAGGGGCAGAGCCGGGCGAGCCGATTTCCTCATCCGGCGACAGGAGAACCGACCACCCTACCCGGGCGCTGTCCGGGTGCTGTTCGAAAGCCTCCAATGCGCCCAGCAGCACCGAGATGCCGCCCTTCATGTCCGCGATCCCGGGCCCATGCAGGGCGCCGTCGTCGCGGGTGCCGACGGTCTGGAACGGGCTGTCGGCATCGAAGACGGTGTCATAGTGGCCGGTCAGCACAATCTGGATCGGGGCGTCGGGGCGCAGGGTCAGTTTGAGAGCGGGCGCGAAGCTCAGAGGCACCTCGGTGCCGTCGTCCTCGACGCGGCTGGACGCGGCGGTCGCCACGCGCTCGACCGTGCAGGGCAGCTGTTCGGCCGAACGCTCGATAGCGCTCAGCACGCGGTCCAGCCCCGCCGCATTGCGACTGCCCGAGTTAATGTTGGCCCAATCGACCGCGCGTCCGATCAACTGCTCGCGGCGTGCCGCGACGTAGTCGAGCACGATCTGGTCTTCCGGGCGTATCTGCATGCCGGCGGACCCTAGCGGCCCTTCCGGCAAAGGTGAAGGGTCAGTCGCGGTTTGGTCTGCGGTCCTGCCGCTCGCCCGGCCGGCGGCTCTCGCGACGCCAGCGCACCGACAGGCTGGCCTCGCCCTGGCCGCCAAAGCGCGATGTGACGGCCAGATTGCGACGCACCTGCCATTCGACATTGACGGTCGCACCGCCCTCGCCGCCGCCGATGATTTCCAGATAGACGTCGTCGGAAATGTAGCGCCCGCCCGCGACGGTCAGGGCCGAGGCCTCGCCTCCGAACGACAGGCGGTCGAGACCCGCCAGTTCCCTGAGGCCGCCGATAACATCAAAGCCGCCGCCGCCAGCCAGCGAGGCAACCCCCGAAGCCAGTTGCGCGGCCTCGACCGGCGAGAGTTGCGAGGCAGAACGCCCGAACAGCACCTGGGACAGGATTTCATCCTGGGGCAGGGCAGGGGTGGAGGTCAGTGCGATCTCCGGCTTCTCAGCGGTGCCAGTGACCCGAATGCTGGCCGTCAGAACAGGGTCCTCGCGCACGGCCTCCAGGTTGAGGCGGATCAGGGCCGGATTCATGGACAGCTCGACATAGCCATCCTCGTCGAAGACAAACCGCTTGCCTGCAAACTCATAATCGCCGCGGGCGACCCGGGCCGTCCCGGACAGGGTCGGCCGGGTGAGGGTGCCGCCGACGCGGGCATCCAGATTCATAAGGACGTTCAGCCCTCTGCCGGAGACCTCGATATTGCCGCTGCGCGACCGGATGCCGATGTTCAGTCCGATCTGGGGGCCGCGCGCACGATCCTCCGTGTTGGTGTCCGGATCCCCGCCCGGGCGATTGATCTCGACGACATCCATGGTGACGATGCCGTTGTTACCCGGTAGCTCGGGTTCGATCCGCGCCTCATCAACCGTAAGATCGCCAACAAGGGTGATGTTGCCATCCGTGGCGCGGGTCACCGTCAATTCTCCCGAGCCCCGAGCCGAGGCCACGTCGGTGTCGATCACACGGAACCGGCGGAAGTTGAGCTTGAGCGAGGACCCGCTGCCCTCGCGCAGGCCGATCCGGCCGCTGCCGCTGACCTCACCGCCCGCCCCGTCGCGGGCGGAAAAGGTCTGGATCAGGGCTGTGGTGTCGTCGAACCGGGTCTCCAGTGTCATGGCATCCAGCCGCAGCCCCGAGGCAGAGTCGCGGAAGGTACCGTCCTTGAGCGATAGGGTCCCGTTGATGCGCGGCGCGTTGAGGCTGCCCGCCAGGGTCGCGCGCGTCTCCACCTGACCCGACAGGGTGCGCTCTCCGCCCACAAAGACATCCCAGATGGGCCGGATCTGTCCCCGGATGTTGATGTCCCCTGACATGTCTCCCGTTCGTGCGATGGCCAGCCGCAACGGCGAGGCAGAGGTCACCACAGGCAGGGTCACATCGATCCGGGCGTTGACCGACCCTTCGCCTTCAGCATTCAGCTTGAGGTCCAGTCGGTCGCCGACCAGGGTGGCGTCCAGGGTGCCGTCGATGGTCATGTTGGCTGGAGCGTCGACGCTGCGGACGCCGGCGAGCGTGACGGCTGCCGAGCCGGAAAGGTCATCACCAGACCCGCGCAGCGCAATCCGTCCGGTCACGCGCCCCCGGAGGTCTTCCAGCAGGGATCCCAGCTCGACGCTGGTCAGATCGGCCTGGGCGACGACAGAGTCCTCTCCCTGCCGCAACTCGCCTATCAGGACACCGCCTCCGACGGCCATATCCGCTCGCGCAACATAGCCATCGGCTGCGAAGGCCAGGACCAGGGGGTTACGGGTCGAGAACCCGACATCCCGCACCTGCCCCTCACCCGACAGTGTCAGCGTCTGGGCCCTTTCCGTGCGGGCATAGACAGCCGCGCCGTCGAACCGGACAGGCGTCGGCCCGCCGACGTCCACAAGCACATTGAACGGCAGACGATCCAGCGAACCGCGTCCGCCCAGTTGCAGCGTGCGGATGACATAGGGAGATCCGGCCAGCCGGACCCCGCGCCCCGTGACCGCGATCAAGGCAGCGTCCTGTCCGGGCGCATCGGTCAGGCGAAGGCGGCCGTCGATTGTGCCGGCGGCAAGGAAGGCGCCGGGTCGGGCAATGAAGGCGAGGTCGGCGCTTGACGGGAAGTTGTTCGACAGGGCGATCGCACCGCGAGCGACGACACCACCCGCATCGATGTCCACCTCGCTGAGCCGGATCAGGTCGTCGCCGAGCGAGAAGTTGGCTACGGCACGCGCCGGACCGAAAGCCGAGGCGCCGGTGATCGCCACCCGGCCGTCGGAGGCATCCGCGCCTTTGCGGAAGCTGAGAACCAGTCGGGTTTCGCGCAAGTCCATGGGGCCCACAGCCACCCACTCGAAGCCCGCAGTGAGGTCGAGACGCGGCTCTGCCATGGTGCCGGTCAGGGCGCCGTCGCCCTGCATGGCACCGTCGATCTCGATCGGCCCGACGCCAAAGGGGCCGGCCGCCGTCCAGTCCACGGTCAGCTTCAGGGCACCATCGGGCTCAATCAAGCCCCGCGCCGTCGCCTGGCCCTGGTCGCCCGTAAGCACCGCCGTCGTCACCTCGACCCGGCCGTCTCGAAGCGTCCCGTCGAGATCGAGCGAGGGCGAGGTGCCGAGCAGCCGGTCCAGTTCCGCCATGCCTGTCGACAGGTCGCGGGCCCGTCCGTCGAAACTGAGGGTCCAGGCTCCCCCATTCGCGCCCGAAACCGCACGGACAGGGCCACCGAAGCTGCCCGAGGCCGCGCGCGACAGGCTGGAGACGTCCGTGATCATCGCGTCGCCGGTGAAGCGAAGGGCACCGTTCAGGGCCCGCCCCCCCGAGCCGTTGATGCGCACGGCCGCGCCGTTCAGGTCTATCCGGCGGAGCAGCACCGACCCGTCGGTGCCATAGGCGATCTCGGCCTCGAGCCGCGGGGTCGCCCCCAGCAGTCCGCCCACGATGCCGGCTCTCGAGCCGCCCGAGGCCGCCAGTTCGGTGGCGAGGGTATAGCCCCGGGCGCCACCGGTCAGCACAACAGGGCCCTGCAACTGCAGCGCCCTGTAGCTGGCCAGTTCCGTGTTCCGCATATCGACCCGGCCCTCGAGGCGCCAGCGATCCGCCTGGCCTGTAAAGGTGCCTGAATAGGAGGAGGCGCCCGCCACCGGGACCCCGGTGAGCCGCGACAGGGAGGGCGTCGAGATCTGCAACGCAAGCCCGTCGGGGCTGCTCAGTTCATCGACCCTTACGCGCCCGTCCAGGCGGGCGGTGATGTTGTCGGCATAGAGGCGCCAGGCCACGGCCTGGACGCCGTCCTCGTCCCTTATCGGAACCCCTGCCAGCCCGAATCTTGCCGTCCGGCCGATGCGATCGATGAATGGTGCGAACAGATCCGAGCCACCGAAGTTCACATAGCCTGCGGCGCGGGCGCCTTCGTCGCTGAAGCGACCCCGAATGCGCAGGGGGACGAACTCGCCGGTCCTCGCGGTTGCGTCGATCACGCGTCCGTTGGCTACGGCCGACACGAAAAAGGGCTGTTCCGGCGAATAGCCCAGCATACCCGCGAGGGGCCCCCCCCTCGCTTCGCGGGCCTCAAGGTTGAGCTCCATCTGGTCCAAGGAGTCTCCAAGGACCGCCTGCAAAATAAGGAAGTCGCCTTCGCGATCGAGGCTCGCGGCATCGACGCGAGCCGTTGCGGTCCCCTTGCGCAAGACCTCGGCCGCTCCTTCGAGGCGCCAATGGCCGTAGGTCTTGCTGAAATCCTCGTGAAGTTCGACCTCTGCGGCGAACCGGTCGATGACGACGTCGAGCGGCATGGCCCCGGGCGGATCGGTTGACACCTCAAGAACCGGTCTGCGCAGCACATGGATGCGGTCGGCGGTGATCTCATCGGCATGGAACCGGCGGCCGAGTAGAGGCAGATAGCTCCAGTCGACCCGCAGGTCGCGCACTTCCAGCCAGACGCCTTCGGCGTCGGTGACCGTGACCCGGGCGATGGTGAAGTCGTCGAACAGGTCGCCGGTCAGGCCTTCGACATTGATCCGGCCGTAACGCCCGATCTTCGTACCATTGGCAAAGGTGGTTACCAGATCGCGCCCCGGACCCGTCAGCAGATAGGCGCGCCCCCCCAGCAATACGATCCCGAGCAGAACGACCAGAACGCCGATGCCGATGCCGGCAAAGATCGCCGCTGTCCGGGCGCGCGAGCGCCGGTGCCGTGCGCCGGCCGGCGTGGGCGATTCTGATTCAGGGGACGGCGGGTGGGTCAAAACGCCTGGCCGATACTGACATAGACCTGGAAGTCCGCGTCGGCCGGACGCCGCTCCAGCGGGAAGGCGATGTCGGCGCGGATGGGACCGAATGGCAGATTGTAGCGGACGCCGACACCTACGCCATAGCGCAGGTTGTTGAAGTTCGGGGTTTCCTGGAAGCCGATTGCGCCGGCATCAACAAAGGCCACCGCGCCAAAACTGCCCCCCAGATCGCGCCGGACCTCAAGCGAGGTCTCGAACAGCGACAACCCTCCTCGCGGGGTATCATCGGGCAGGCGCGGCCCCACGCCCTGATAGGCAAAACCGCGCACCGAGCCTCCGCCCCCCGAGTAGAACAGCCTGTCCGACGGTACCGAGATTTCACTGCCACCCAGGATACTGCCCAGTCGAAGACGGCCGGCGACAATCGTTCGCCCGTCGGAGTCGACCGGGAGGTAGGCCGTAACCTGGGCTTCGGTGCGGAGGAACATGAGATTGTCCTCGCCCGTCACGACCGTCGGCTGCGCCGCGAGGGTCAACCGCCATCCACGCGTGGGGTTAAGCGGATCATCGGAGCGGTCCATGTAGCTGCTGCCCCTGAGGGTCAGGAGGCCGAGGTCGCGGTCGAATCGAACCGGCGTCTGGCTGATCGGGTCGAAACGCGTTTCGGCATACTGACCGGCATCAAGGCCGATCCCGTAGCTGAACCAGGAGGTCCGTCCCAGTCGCTGGCGGAGATCGGCGGCAAGACTGATGCCGGTGCGGCGATAGGCATCCGTGTCTTCGTTGACGAGGGCGGCGGAGAGCGCTGCGGTCCGGCCGGGGCGCCGCCAATGCGGAAGGCTGAGGTCGACACCGAGCCGACTGTCGATGCCCGCGATCCGAGCCTGATAGCGCAGGGTGTCCGCCCTGCCGAACCGGTTATAATGCGTCCAGATGACGTCAACGCCTGCGCCCTCGGCGGTCGAGAGTGTGGCGCCGGCTTCGAGGACCCTTCCGGGCCTGTCGGTCAGAGTGACGATGACCGGACGATTGCCGTCGGGTGTGGTCCGGCCGGGCGGGGTCAGGGCCACACCCACCCCGTCATAGACCCCGGTTTCAAGCAGACGCCGCTCCAGCTCTGCGACCTGCTCGGGGTCGTAGACATCGCCCTCGTTCCAGGGCGCCAGTCCCCCGACCCAGCGCGGATTGGTGCCGCCTCGCGTCTCCAGCTGAATGCCGTCGAGGGTCACCAGGGGGCCGGAATCAATCCGGTACTCAGGCTGGACCGAATAGGTCGCATGGTCGACGACAACACGACGCGATTCCGCACGGGCGTCGGCATAGCCCCGTCGTGTGAGGCCAGCCACGATCCGGCCCTCGGCGGCGATGACATCGACCGCCCGGCCGGGTGCGCCTGCTTCGAGGCCGATCTCGGAGCGCACCTCGCTCTCTATGCCGGGGAGGGGCGTCTCGTCGGTCCAGATCACGGACGGGTTGGCAATCTCGAACCGCCTGCCCGGATCGATGACGATAACCGCGATCGGCTGATCCTCGCCTTCGACCACATCCTCGATCTGGGCCTGATAATAGCCTTCTGAACGGAGCAGGGCCTCGGCGGCCTCGGCGGCGGAGCGTGCGTGGCGTCGAGCCTCGAACCGACTCTCCGGGGGAGAGTCCACTTCGCCGATCACCTCGACAATGCGGCTCCGCAGGCCCTCGTCCAGAATGCCGCGCACCCGGGCCTTCGGGTCTGCCATGGCCTGACCGGCCGACAGCCCGAAAGCCGTCGAGACGATCAGGGTGAGGATAAGGTTCTTCGGCAAGCTGGACCCGGGGACTGTCGGCGGCGAACGAATACCCGAGCGTCGCGCCGGGTACACCTGCCTGTCAGTAGAAAAGCGTTTCGCTGTCAGGGCGAACTGACTCTTCCGATGTACGATCATCTGTTGGCAATGTCGGCGGCGGTTGTACTGGCATTTCCGCGTCAGCAGGCGGTTCGACCGGCTCCGGCTCCGGCATCTCGGGCTGAGCCACCTCCGGGCCGATCGGCTCGAGGCCCTCGTCGACCGGTGGATTGTCACAGGCGGCAAGGGCGCTTGCGGCCGCGATCACGGCCGCCATACCACCCAGTTTCATCGCGCGTTTCATTTTCAGCCCCTCTTGTCCTGAACAGCCTATGACTGAAATGCCCGACGATCCGGGCCGTTCCTTGTGCATTCTCTAGCCCCATCCGCCGATTGGAGGAAATGTCCGTTTGTGACGGGCGGAAGGCGGCCCGCCAGGATCGGTTATGCCGGTCCGGTAGCGGGGACCCAACGCTCGAGAGCGGCGCCGAGGTCAAGGTCGGGCGGAGGAATTCCCGCAGAGACGGGGCGTTGCCCGTCGAACAGGGGAGCCGGAGTCGGTGCGCCCGCCCCGTCGAATGTACCGCGGGCTCGGTTGTGGGTATCGGCGGGCGCCTCGGACAGACTCAGCACAGGGGTCACGCATGCCTCGGTGCCGGCGAACCGGGCCGCCCAGTCGTCTCTGTCCCGGGTTGCGAAAATCGCTGCGAAGCGGTCGGTGATCTCTCCCCAGCGGCTCCGGTCATACTGGGGGGCGTCCTCCGCCCCGAGCCCGAGGCCGTCGAGCAGGGCGGCATAGAAGCGGGGTTCCAGCGCGCCGACCGCCACCTCACCGCCGTCACGGCACCGATAGCAGCGGTAGAAGGGTGTCGACCCGTCCAGCAGGTTGGCGTCGCGCTGATCGGTCCACAGGCCGCGGGCCTTGAGCGCATGGAACAGGGCTGTCATGAGCGCCACCCCGTCGGTCATGGCGACATCGACCACAGCCCCCCGACCGCTGGTGCGGGCCTGGAGCAGGCCGGACAGCAGCCCGATGGCCCCCATCAGGGCCCCGCCGGCATAGTCTCCGACCAGATTGAGCGGTGGCCGGGCCGGTCGGTCTGCCTCGCCGAAGGTGCTGAGGGCGCCACTGAGCGCCAGATAGTTGATGTCGTGCCCCACAGCGTGGGCCAGCGGCCCCGTCTGGCCCCAGCCGGTCACCCGGGCGAACACCAGCGCGGGATTGCGGGCCAGGCAGACCTCGGGGCCGAGTCCCAGCCGCTCCATGACCCCGGGGCGGAAGCCCTCGATCAGGCCGTCGCTGCGGGCCAGAAGGTCCAGCACCCGGGCCCGGTCGCCCGCGTCCTTGAGGTCCACAGGCACGGCGGGTCGGCCCCGGTGCAGGATGGCCCCGCCCACTTCGGTGAACACGGCGGCCCCGGCGCTGTCCGCGCGGGTCAGGCGCACCACATCGGCGCCGAGGTCAGCCAGCAGCATGCCGAGAAAGGTGACGGGGCCCAATCCGTCGAATTCGATGATGCGCAGGCCGGACAGCGGTTTCATGGTCACTGCCTAGCCTTCGCGCCGTCGCGCGTCGAGCCAGCCCTTGACCCCGGCGCCGGTTTGCAACAGAAGGCCGGTCGCCGGACTGCGAACGCGCCCGGCGTGGTATGCGCCCTTAGCTCAGTTGGTTAGAGCATCTGACTTTTAATCAGAGGGTCCTCGGTTCGAGCCCGAGAGGGCGTACCATCCGCCTCCGGATCAGGCCTCGGCCAGGGCGGCGTGCAGGCGGGCATAGAGGTCCGCAGCCGCGACGCCGACGATCTCCGGGTCCGCCGACTGACCGTCCTCGATCAGGTCCAGCATCAGCCTCAAGGTCGCGGTGCGGTCCAGCGCCCGGCCGGCGGCGAACTGCTCGATCCGCGTCTTCAGGTCGGTGGTCACGGATGGCGCGGAGGCGGGCTCGCGGACAGCCACGTCGGGGAAGGGCATGACCTCGGCTTCCCGACGGACCGGCGCGGGATCAAAGCGCAGCGGCTCGGCGTGGGTGGGCTTGTCGCTTTCGCGCAGCTTGGCGCAGCGGCGGCAGCGCTCGGCCCCATGACGTTCTGACCAGTAAAAGTCGTGGCGGCACAAGAAGCTATTCAACGGCGCCAGCATCTCCATCCCCCTGATTCGTCAAGTCGATAAGCGCTGCAATTAGGATTTTGTCAACAATTTTGTCCACGGCGCGTTGGGGTGTTGCGACCGGGATCGGCCCGGGTAAAGGATTGGGCATGTTCCTGCGTCTTGTCTCCTCTCTCGTTCTGATCCTGTCCCTGGCGGGGTGCAGCGGCGTGCGCACGGTCGCCGGCGGTTTCGGCGAGGCGGCCACGGCCCCGCTGGAGGATGTGGGGCTGCGGCGCGAGCGCATCCCCACGGTGCTGCTGCAGGCCCAGGCCAACCCCTATGACCTGCGCAACATGGACCGATGCTCGACCATCGGGGCCGAGATCACGCGGCTGGACGAGGCGCTGGGGCCCGACGTGGATGAGCCGCCGGCGCCAGACGGCCGCAACATGGGCGACCGGGCCGTCGATGCAGCGGCCGAGGCGACGCTGGACGCCATCCGCAACACGGCCACCGACTTCATCCCCGCCCGCAGCTGGATCCGCACCCTGTCCGGCGCAGACCAGCACAGCCGCGACGTGCAGGCCGCGATCGAGGCCGGGCGGCTGCGGCGCGCCTTCCTGAAGGGGCAGGGCATGCGCTTCAACTGCGCCCCGCCGGCCGCCCCCCGCTGGTTCCAGCCCAGCCGCCGCTAGACCTTGCCGTTCGAGATGTGGCGGGCGTGGAAGTCGCGGCGGAAGGCCTCGAACCGGCCCGCCGTAATCGCCTCGCGCATGGCCGCCGTCAGGGCCTGATAGAAGGCCAGGTTGTGCCAGGTCAGCAGCACCTTGCCCAAAATCTCGTCGGCCCGGATCAAATGATGCAGATAGGCCTTTGAATAGGCTGAGGATGCCGGGCATTCCAGCGTCGCATCCAGCGGGTCCTGATCCTCGGCGAAGCGGGCGTTCTTGAGGTTGAGCGGCCCGTCCCAGGTCCAGGCCTGACCGTGACGCCCGGCCCGGGTCGGCAGGACGCAGTCGAACATATCGACGCCGCGCGCCACCGCCTCGACCAGATCGACCGGCTTGCCCACCCCCATCAGATAGCGGGGCCGGTCGGCGGGCAGCATCTCGGGCGCATAGTCCAGCACCTCGCACATGGCCGCATGGCCCTCGCCGACCGCCAGACCGCCGATGGCATAGCCGTCAAAGCCGATCTCGAGCAGCTGCTCGGACGACTGGCGGCGCAGGTCCTCAAAGGTCGAGCCCTGCTGGATGCCGAACAGGGCCTGGGT
>CAYNDG010000045.1:0-10644 GCA_964395805.1 uncultured Brevundimonas sp. | reverse complement strand
CACTGGCAGCTCGAGCGGCGCGACATCGCCGCCCAGGCCATCTTCCCGGCCGTGGACCCGCTGGATTCGACCAGCCGGATCATGGACCCGCTGGTGATCGGCGAGGAGCACTATCAGGTCGCCCGCTCGGTTCAGGAAGTCCTGCAGCAGTACAAGGCCCTGAAGGACATCATCGCCATCCTGGGCATGGACGAGCTGTCGGAAGAGGACAAGCTGATCGTGTCGCGCGCCCGCAAGATCCAGCGCTTCCTGTCGCAGCCGTTCTTCGTCGCCGAGCAGTTCACCAACGCGCCGGGCAAGTTCGTCGCGCTGGAAGACACCATCCGCAGCTTCAAGGGCATCGTCGCCGGTGAATACGATCACCTGCCCGAAGCCGCCTTCTATATGGTCGGCACCATCGAGGAAGCCGTCGAGAAGGCCCAGAAGCTGGCCGCGGACGCGGCGTAACCATGGCCGGCAAACTCTCCTTCTCCCTCGTCTCGCCGGAACGCGAGGTCTTTTCCGGCCTCGTGGATCAGGTGGATGCGCCCGGTGTCGAGGGTGACTTCGGCGTGCTGGCCGATCACGCGCCCTTCATGACGGCCCTGCGCAAAGGCGTGGTTACCGTCATGGACGGCAGCAGCCGGCGTCAGTTTAAGGTCGAGGGCGGGTTCGCCGACGTCACCCCCGCCGGCCTGACCATCCTGGCCGAGCGCGCCTCGGAACTGGCCGCGGGCTGATCTGCCTCTGCCTCGACATACGACGGCCGCCCTTCGCTCGAGGGGCGGCCGTCTTGCATTGCGGCGTCAGAAACGGACACTCTTGCCCGGCGGTGAACCGCGTCAGGATCACCGGAGCCATCAGAGGACTGATCCATGAGACCCCTCTTTCTGTTCGCTGTGATCGGGCTGTCGGCCTGTGCTGCCGCCCCCCGACCCGCCTGTGGCTGCCTGCCGCCGCGGCCTGAGCCGGTTGAGCCGGTCCTGGTCCTGAGTCCGGAAAGCGAGGCCCTGATGGTCCTGGAGGTCCTCGACAGCGGTTGCCGGGGCGGAGGCACGCCCGGCTCCGTCTCCGGGCCCGCCCGGTCCGCAGGCTGGATCCGCTTCATACCCGCTGGATCCCAAGGTGTTTGCACAGTTGAGGTTGACGGCCCACCAGAACGGATAGCCGCAGTCGACGCGGCCCTGCTCACCTGGGGGCGAACGCTGGAGCTGACCTGGAATGTGCGCGACACCTATCCGCTCTGGGAGAACGGGCGCCGGACTGTAAGGCGCGTCAGAGGCGAACACGGACAGGGCGAACCCGAAATGAGCTGGACGTTCGTTGAATTCGAGACCCCCGACAGCGAGGTCACAACGCTCAGGATCGCGTGGGATGCCCGCTAGGTCGAGAAGCGCGCGAACTCGACGCAGACCTGGTCATAGACGGCGCGTTTGAACGGCACGATCAGACCGGGCGCTTCGGTCAGGTCGGCCCAGCGCCAGGCGTCGAATTCCTGTTCGCCATGGGCCTTGAGATCGACCTCGGCGTCCCTTCCGAGAAAACGGTAGGCGAACCACATCTGCTTCTGGCCGATATTCCCGCGTCGCTTCAGCGGGCCATTCAGGATTTCGGGCGGAAAGTCATAGGTAACCCAGTCGGGGGTGCGGCCCAGCAGTTCGACCGAGCGGATACCGGTTTCCTCGAACAGCTCGCGACGGGCGGCGGCCTCGAGGTCCTCGCCCGCATCGACGCCCCCTTGCGGAAACTGCCAGTTCCACGGGTCCGGCGTGCCGATCCGACGGCCCAGCCAGACGCGGCCCTCGGCATTGAACACGACCACGCCGACATTGGGGCGGTAGAGGGAGAGGTCGCGGTCGCTCACAGGGCTAGCGCCCCGGGCGGCGGGTCATGGCGCTGGCGGGGGCCAGCTGCAGGCCGCGCGCATCCAGTCCGGCGGCCCAGCGGGCCACGGCCTCGACCGTCACCGGATAGCTGAAGCCGGTGCCCAGCGCGTCGCCGCGCTGTTTGGCCATGGCCTCGATGGCGTTCAGCTGGCCCATGATGGCGACCGGGGTCTGGGTCTCGTCGATCACGCGATCCGCCGTCGCACGCGACCAGGCGCCGGGGCGGCGACGCGCCTGACCGTCATCGATGAAGGCCAGGCCGTGGGTGCGCAGGGTGCCCAGCATCGCGCCAAAGGCGGCATCCGAGGTCATGAAGCGGTCGCCGAGGTAGTTGGTCACGCCGAAATAGCCCGTCGCCCGGCCCAGCAGCCAGGGCAGTTTGCTCCCCACATCCTCGGCCCCGCCATCGGCCAGCAGGGTGTAGGGGCCCGGGTCATTGTCGGGATAGCCGGTCGGCTCCATCGGGATTTCGATCATCACCTCGTGGCCGTGCGCCCGGGCCAGATCGATCCAGGCCTGCAGGTCGTCGGCATAGGGGACGAAGCTGAGGGTGATTTCCGGGGGCAGGCGTTCGATGGCCGCCCGCGTCGTTGTGGCATTCAGTCCCAGACCGCCGACGATCAGGGCCACCCGCGGCTTGCCATTCGGTCGGAACGGACGGGCATAGGCCTCGGCCGGGGTGCGGCCGTCTGTGGCGATGATCGGCAAGGGGCCGGCGGGACCGGGACGGCTCAGCCCTTCGATGGGCGCACGCGGCAGGGGCGAGGTCGCCGCGATGCGGGGGGCGGTAATCCCCTCGCCCGAGCCCGAGACACTGGCGCCGTCGGGCAAGGTGATGACGGCTTCTGTGCCCAGAGCCTCCGGATCGGCCCCGAGGGTCAACCAGGCATCCTCGGCCCCCATGGAGAAGGCCTCCATGCCGGTCGGCACCCGCTCGGCCACAGCGTCCCGCTTGAGATCAACGCGGGCGGAGGGCAGGCCGGCGCGGGGGTCACCCAGCACCGCCACAAACAGGCCGGCGCTGAGAAGAACCAGCAGGCCGGCCGAGGCCACCGCCACCGGAGGCTTTCGGAAGAAGGCGACGATCCGGTTTCGCACGGCCTGCAGGTCGAGGCGACGCGGCGGAGTCCCGGCCCGGGCGGCAAGACGCGACTGGCGTTTGGCGAAACTGGACTCGGACATGCGGACCCGGACGACATCACGGCCCGGCCGCCCATGCGGTTCAGGCCATTTGGCCCCACAATGCCCGTCGCCGGTTAAGAAACCCTAACGCCCGATTCACCATGATCCCGGGCGGGCCCGCGCCTACTCCGGACTGCGACGCGACGCCATTTCGGTCGGGGCCGTTCCGGGCGGGGTGACGACGATCCCTTCAGGCGCAGCGGCCAGGCGGCTGAGGTCGCCCCCCGCGCGGAGAACATCATAGGCCCGCTCCAGCTGATAGTCCTTGTCTGCGGGATAGTCCTCACCCGGCGCCTCGAACGGCACGTGGGGGCCCTTGCGCTCCGCCCCGATCGAGGCGTCCAGCGCCGTGGAATAGGCGGCCTCGGAGTAGATGAAATTCGATCGCGCCACGATTCCGGCCTCGGCGAATGAGCGAGACACCTCGAGGTCCGGCTCGATCCCGATCTTCTGGATGGAGGCTCCCGACGGCGTATAGTAGCGCGCCGTGGTGATCGAGAGCGCCCCGTCCTCGCCGCCCCGAAGCGGGATGACGGTCTGGACGGACCCCTTGCCAAAGCTGGTCAGGCCAACGACGGTCGCGCGACGGTGATCCTGGAGCGCGCCTGCCACGATTTCAGAGGCGGACGCCGAGCCGTAATTGACCAGCACCACCACCGGCAGGCCGTTGGCCAGATCACCCCGGCGCGCGGAATAGCGCTCGATCTGCTCGGGGCGACGGCCGCGCTGGCTGACGATTTCACCGCGATCAAGGAAGGCGTCCGATACGGCGATCGCCGCCGTCAGCAAGCCGCCCCCGTTGTTCCGGAGGTCGAGCACATAGCCCTTGATCGCCGGGTTCTCGGCCTGCAGCCGGACCATCACCTCATTGAGCTCGCGCCCGGTGTTCTCGTTGAAGGTCGAGACGCGGACATAGCCGAACTCGCCCTCGACCCGACCGGTGACGGACTCGATCTTGATGATTTCCCGGGTCAGGGTCACCTCAAGCGGCTCCGAGCCGTCGCGCAGGAAGGTGACCCGCACGTCGGTGCCCGCGGCACCGCGAAGCTTTTCCGAAACTTCGGTCACCGACAGACCGGCGGCCGTGGCGCCCTCGATTGCCGAGATGACGTCCCCGGCCTGCACCCCCGCCCGGGCGGCGGGGCCGCCGTCCATCGGGGAGATGACCTTCACAAAGCCGCCCTCCGCCGAGATCGTCAGGCCGACGCCGGAGTACTGACCTTCCGTGCGCTCGCGCAGTTCGCCGAAGCCGGCCGGAGCGAGGTAGCTGGAGTGGGGGTCCAGCGCGGTCATCATGCCGCTGAGGGACGCCTCGATCAGCTTGCGATCATCGACGGGCACGACATAGGCCTGCTTCACCACGGCCAGCACGTCGCCGTACAGTTCGAGCATGCGGAAGGTTTCGTTGTTGCGGACACTCTGCTGGGCCATGGCCGCCGCCCCCGCACCCAGTGCCAGGGCCGCACATCCGACAAGCAACAGTCTACGCATAGGTTCGTCTTTCCCAAGAGGCAGGTCAGGGCCGGGTTTGTGCCGACGCCCGACGATCCGTCATCGCCCTATCAAATAGTGGAACCCGGGACCAAATCGAGGCGAAACCCCAGCCGGGCTATAAATTCTCTGTCAGGCGGAAACAGGGGCGCGCTCAGTCCATCCATGGCGAGGGATCCACCGGCAGTTCGTCGCGTCGCAGCTCCATCATCACCGGCAGGTCCGCGGCGCCACGGCCTACCGTCTCGCCCGTCCGCAACCGGTCGCCCGCGGAGACCTCGAGGCTGTCGAGACCGGACAGTACGACGCGCCAGCCCGGACCTGCATCAAGAATGACCACCCTGCCCCAGCCCTCCAGTGGCCCGGCGTGGATTACCTCGGCCGCCAGGGGCGAAACCACCGGCTGGCCGGCCGCCTGCCACTGCCATCCGGTTGACCTGCTGCCGAACCGGGCCGAGGGCGGGCCCTCCACGGGGGCCAGAAGATGGGACCGACCCTCGGGGAGACGCAAGATGGGCGTCTGGCTTCGGGGCACTTGCGGAAGGGCGACGCCGCTGGTGCGCAGCCGGCTGGCGAGGGCATCTGCCTCACGCCGGGCGCGGACGGCCTCGGCGCCCAGAGTCGCGCGGCGCGACCGGTCCGAGGCCAGCCGCGTTTCCTGGCTGGCCCGACGGTCCCCGACCTGGCTGTCCGTGATGAACAGGCGCTCGCTTTTCAGCGCCAGGGCGCGGCGCTCGGCGACGACCGCAGCACGGCGACGGTCAGCCGTCTCGACCGCCTCGGTCAGAGGCTCGATCAGGGCCTGCATCAGAACCGCCGCCCGGACGGTATCGACGGTCGTGTCAGGCGACACCAGAAGGGGGGGCGGGGGGTGGCGGGTCAGGGTTTGCAGGGCGCCCAGCACCCGGGCCAGCGGCCCCTTGGCCAGGGCAAGGTCCTCGAGGGCCTGCATTTCCAGCCGCCCGGCGGCGGCCAGCTGCCGGCGTTGCAGGAGAACCGTCTCATCCCCCTCGACCGGCTGCCGTTCAAGACGAGCCTCGGTCGCGGCGATGCGGCGATCGAGAGCGGCAAGGTCCTCTTCCAGCCGGCGGGCGCGGATAACGGCATCGCGGTAGCGGGCCTCGACCTCTGCCACCGCGTCCTGACGGACCGGGGCCTGACCGGAAACAGGCCCCGCCGCCAGCACCAAAAGTCCGAACACCAGAAGGACACGCCCCATAGCCCTCAGTCCCGATGATAGGGCGTGCCGGCCAGCAGGGTCGTGGCGCGATAGATCTGCTCAGCCAGCATGGCGCGGGCCAGGGCATGGGGCCAAGTCTGGGGACCGAAGGCGAGCGTCAGCGAGGCCGCATCGCGAACCGTCTCGTCCAGCCCGTCTGCCCCGCCGATGACAAAGGCGAGATGGCGCTCCCCTCCGTCGCGAAGGCCGCGGATCAGATCGGCAAAGGCACGGGAGGAAAAGGTCTTGCCGCGCTCGTCGCAGGCGATCAGGCGTGCGCCGGCCGTTGCCGCCAGCAAGGCGACGCCCTCGGGCCCCGGGCCGGTCTTCCTCGGCTCGACATCGATCAGCTCACAGGGCCCCAGACCGATGGCACGTCCGGTTCGGCTTGCACGAAGGGCATAGTCATTCGCGAGGTCCGCTTCGGGGCCCCGTCCGGCCCGGCCGATGGCCGCGATCGACAGCTTCACGACGCGGGTCCCCCGTCAGGCAACCTTAGTTGCGGGCGGTCCGGTGGGCCGCGTCCACGGCCCAGATCTTCTCGATATTGTAGAAGGTCCGCACTTCGGGCCGGAACAGGTGGACGATCACGTCCCCGGCGTCGATCAGCACCCAGTCGCAATGCGGCAGGCCCTCGACCTTGGCCTTGCCGAAGCCGTGTTCCTTGAGGGTGCGCAGCAGGTGGTCGGCCAGGGCGCTGACGTGGCGGTGCGAGCGGCCCGAGGCCACGATCATGGTATCGGACATCGGGCTTTTGCCCTTGAGGTCGATCAGGACGATGTCCTGCGCCTTGTCCTCGTCCAGCTTGGCCAGGAGGGCGGTCTCGAGCGGCGTGCTCCCCGTCGGAAGCTCTGCGGATCGGACGTCAGGACTGTCCGGGCCGTCGGAATCTGTGTGGGTCGTGCGGTCAGCGTGCGCATCGTGCGCGGGCGAGGGGGTCAGCGGAATACTCCAGTCGATGACAGGTCAGGGCGCAGCCTAGCACATCCGCACCCGGCGGTCACGGGCGCCTGCCAGCGGCCTCAGCGCGCAGGGCGGTCGAGGAAGCCCGGTTGAGCGGCGCCGTGAGATAGATCCAGGCCGGGGCCTGTCGATCGGCCAGTGTCAGGGCCTTATGGGCCTGGATGCGGTAGCGGCGATAGCGCAGAGCCGCCGGGGCCGAGCGGCTCTCCAGCAGACTGCCGGGACGGGCCACAACAGCCATGGGCATCAGCGACAGCAGGTCGGTCCAGCCCCGCCACCGGTGAAAGCTGGCCAGATTGTCCGATCCCATCAGCCAGACGAATTTCACGCCGGGGTGCCGGGCCACAAGAGCCCTCAGCGTGTCAATCGTCCATCGGGTGCCGACCCGCGACTCGAAGTCCGAGATGACCATATGGCGCGCGCCGTCGCCCTCGTCTGCCCGGCCGCGAGCCGAGGCCATGCGCTCGGACAGGGGCGCGGTTTCGGCATCGGACTTCAGCGGGTTCTGGGGCGACACCAACCAGATGACCCGGTCAAGACCCAGACGTCGCAGGGCCGTCCCGGCCACATGGGCATGGCCGTCATGGGCCGGATTGAAAGACCCGCCGAACAGGCCGACGCGCATCCCCGGATACAGCAGCAGCCCGTCGTTCAGGCCGCCGGGGCGGGGCCCGGAGGTCCGGGGGGCAGGGCCGGCGTGAAAGAAGCTCAAGGACGGTCTCGGCAGGGCTTATGCTCACGCGTGCCCTAACACCCCCGTCCCGGCTTGTCTCGATTTAATGACGCGGTGTCACGGACGGGCGTGACCCTTGCCGCGCACGACATATTTGAAGCTGGTCAGCTGTTCGGCGCCGACCGGGCCGCGCGCGTGCAGACGGTCGGTGGAAATGCCGATCTCGCCACCAAAGCCGAACTCGCCCCCGTCAGCATACTGGGTCGAGGCATTGGCCAGCACGATGCCGGCGTCAGCCTCGGACAGGAAGCGTTCGATCACCGCCTCGTCGGAAGCGACGATCGCCTCGGTGTGGCCCGAGCCGTAGCGCGCGATGTGCTCCAGCGCCCCGCCGACGCCATCGACGACCTTCACGGCCAGGATGGCGGCCAGATACTCCGTCGGCCAGTCGGCCTCGGTGGCCTCGGTCGCGTCCGGGATGAGCGCGCGGGCCTCCGGATCGGCGCGCAGTTCGCAGCCGGCCCCGGTCAGGGCCCGGGCAAGGCCTGGCAGCAGCGAGTCCGCTCCGGCCCTGTCGATCAGCAGGGTCTCGGCGGCCCCGCACACCGACACGCGGCGCATCTTGGCGTTCAGCACCACGTCGCGGGCCATGTCGGGATCGGCGCTGACGTCGACATAGACGTGATTGACGCCCTCCAGATGGCCCAGCACGGCTACACGGGCCTCGGTCTGGACGCGCTGGACCAGCGAGCGCCCGCCGCGCGGGATCAGCAGGTCGATGGCCCCGTTCAGCCCCTGCAGGATATGGCCGACCGCCGCCCGGTCGCGCGTGGTGACGATCTGCACACAGTCGGGGTTGAGACCCGCCTGCTCCAGACCTTCGGCGAGGGCCCCGTGGATGGCGAGGTTCGAGCGCAGGCATTCCGAGCCGCCGCGAAGAATGACGGCATTGCCGGCCCGGACCGCCAGCGCTGCGGCATCGGCCGTCACATTCGGGCGGCTTTCATAGATGATGGCCAGAACCCCGATGGGAGTGCGCACCCGGGCGATGTCCAGACCATTGTCCGGCGTCCAGCGGGCGGTCTCCACGCCGACCGGATCGGGAATGGCAGCGATCTTTTCGAGGGCGGCGATGACGCCGTCGAGGCGTTTCTCGTCGAGCGCCAGCCGGTCCATCATGGCCGGGGCCATGCCCCTGGTCTTCGCGGCCTCCAAGTCGGCGGCATTGGCTTCCAGCACCCCGGCCGAGCGGGCCTTCAGGGCCTTTGCCATGCCGGCGATGGCGCGCGTACGCGTTTCTGCCGAGGCAAGGCCCAGGTCGCGGGCTGCGGCGCGGGCCTTTCGGCCCAGAGCCAGCATATCGGCTTCGAGGGTGGACTCGGTGGATGTGTCGGGTGCGGTCTCCGCGGTCTGGGTCATGATCATTCCCTTAAGGTCGGGCCGTCTCCGTCTGTTTCAACCCCCGACGGGAGTATTCGGGCTCAGTGAGCGTCCTGGTCAGCGCATAGCCAGGTCGTCGGCATGGATCACCACCGGTCCGCCGGCATAGCCCAGCGCGGCCTTGATCTCGGGCGAGCGCAGGCCGGCGATGGCGGTGACGTCGGCCGCATCATAGCGAACCAGACCGCGGGCGACCTCGGCCCCGGTCTCGTCCAGCACCTCGACCGGATCGCCCTTCCCGAAGCTGCCGTTGGCGGTCACCACCCCGGCGGCCAGCAGGGACTTGCCCCGTCCCAGCGCCTTCAGGCAGCCCGCATCGATCACGATCTGGCCACGCGTGGCCAGCGAACCCCCGATCCATTGCTTGTAGGCGGCGCGCACCGTGGTTGAGGGCGCGATCAGGGTGCATCGACGGCCTTCCTCGATGTGCCGGGCCCCGCGCTTCTTCGAGCGACCGGCAGCGATCAGGGTGGCGCACCCCGCCTCGCCCGCAATGCGGGCTGCCATCAGCTTGGTCGCCATGCCGCCGGTTCCGACACCGTCCGCCGCATTGGCCCCGGTCGCCATGGCCTCGATCTCGGGCGTCAGGGTCTCGATATAGGGAATGTGCCGCGCGTCCGGATCCCGGCGCGGGTCGGCGGTATAGACCCCGTCCACATCGGACAGCAGGATCAACAGATCGGCGCTGATCAGCTGGGCCACGCGGGCGGCGAGGCGGTCATTGTCGCCATATTTGATCTGATCGGTGACAACGGTGTCGTTCTCATTGACGATCGGCACCGCGCCCATGTCCAGCAGGGCCCCGACCGTCGCCCGGGCATTGAGCCAGCGGCGCCGCACCTCGGTGTCGTCGCGCGTCAGCAGGATCTGGGCGGTGACGATGTCATAGGGATCGAACACCGACTCCCAAGCGTACATCAGCATGGACTGGCCGGCCGCGGCCGAGGCCTGCTTCTTCTCCAGACCGCCGCCTCGCGCCCGCGACCCCAGCCGGCGACGCCCCAGCGCCACAGCCCCTGACGAAACCACCAGCACCTGTTTGCCCTCATCGCGCCAGCCCGCGATGTCGGCGGCGAGGCCCTTCAGACGGACCATGTCGACGGTATTGGTCTTGCGGTCCACCAGCAGGGCAGAGCCGATCTTCAGGACAATGCGGTTGGCGGCGGCAATCGTCTTCGCGGCCTGGAGAGGCCGTTTCCGGGTCAAGGGGTCCATTCCTCCGTCGCGGGCGACGCCGCGTCATCCAACGGGGCGTCTTCATCCTCGATCTCGCCGCGCGTCCGGCGGACTTCTGCCCAGGCCGCGCGCAGCAGTTCGGGCACGCCCTCTCCGGACACACCCGAGACAAGGAACGGCTCATGGCCGAGAACGGTTTCAAGCTCCGCCGATTTCTCGGCCCGCAGCTCGGGCGACAGGGCGTCGATCTTGTTCAGCGCCACCAGTTCGACCTTGTCCACCAGACCTTCGCCATAGGCCTCAAGTTCCGCCCGAATGGTGCGATACGCGCCGACCACATCGTCCTGGGTGCCGTCGATCAGATGGATCAGGCTGGCCGAGCGCTCGACGTGCCCGAGGAACCGCGTGCCCAGACCCGCGCCCTCACTGGCGCCCTCGATCAGGCCCGGGATGTCGGCGATCACGAACCGCTCGCTGGGGCTCAGATCCACCACCCCCAGATTGGGCGTCAGGGTCGTGAACGGATAGTCGGCAATCTTGGGCCGGGCGGCCGAGGCCGCAGCGAGGAAGGTCGACTTGCCGGCATTGGGCAGACCGGCCAGACCGACGTCGGCGATCAGCTTCAGCCGCAGCCA
>CAYNDG010000044.1:8812-10667 GCA_964395805.1 uncultured Brevundimonas sp. | reverse complement strand
CCCGCGTCTCGTCCAGCGTCGCCATGCGCACCGTGGTCAAGCGGGGCGCACTGCCCGTCTGACCGGTCAGACGTACATGCCGTCGCGCAGGTTGATGCCGTGCTCGACCCAAGCCTTGAGCGCGTCCAACATCTGGCTCCAGCCCTGACAATTGCCGAAGGCCGCCTTGAGCCCCGTTTCGGTTTCGGGCCAGCCGCTTTCCTCGATCGTCACCAGGGTGCGCCCGTCGTCCAGCGCGGAGAAGGTGAAGACCGTCGTCGTCTCATACGGCTGGCCGTCCGGAGGGGATTTGTCGTTCGCGCCCCAGCGGATCTCGATGCGGCGGTTGGACTCGACCTCGACCACCTGGACCGGGAAGGCGCCCGGAAAGTCGGCGAAATCCCACTGCACCGTCTTGCCGGTCTCCAGCCGCCCGACGGCCCCGCCGGTGGTGAAGTATTTCGACAGCCGCGCCGGATCGGCCACGGCCTCGAACACCTCCTCGACGGGCCGCGCGATGCGTGCCGACACCTTGAACTTCAGCTCCATGACATCCTCCCTTGCCTTGCCTACTCGCATTAATGTTATAATCTTATAACATGTCAAGTGAGTCGAATCAGGACCGGGTTTTCAGGGCACTGGCGTCGGGAACGCGTCGTCAGTTGCTGGACCGCCTGAAAGACGCACCGCTGACCACGGGGGCGCTGTGTGAGGCCCTGGTGCCGCTGGACCGCTGCACTGTGATGCAGCACCTCAAGGTGCTGGAGGCCGCCGATCTGGTGATGGTGGAACGCCGCGGGCGCGAGCGGTGGAACCACCTCAACCCTCTGCCAATCAAGGCCGTGCACGACCGCTGGATCGGCGACTATGCGCGTCGGGCCGTGGGCTTTCTGGCCGAGGTCAAGGCGGAGCTCGAGACCTAGGCCAACTTCAGCGTCAGGGTCTTGATGTCCAGATAGTCATCGATGCCATGGGTCGAGCCCTCGCGGCCATAACCGGACTGTTTGACACCACCGAACGGGGCGACCGGGGTCGACATCAGGCCGGTGTTGATGCCGCACATGCCCGCCTCGATCCGCCGGCCGATGCGGATGGCCCGGTCGAGGTCGCGCGTGAACAGGTAGGAGGCGAGGCCCAGGTCGCTGTCATTGGCCTTGTCCACCACCTCATCCTCGCTGTCGAAGGCGAACACCGGCACCAGCGGGCCAAAGGTCTCTTCCTCGCGGAACAGGGCATCGTCGCCGCCGAAGGTCACGGTCGGCGTGAAGAACCGCCCGCCCAGATCGTGACGCGCGCCCCCGGTCAGGACCTCACCGCCCGCCGCCTTCACCTTGCGGACGTGCTCCTCGACCTTGTCGACGCCCTTGTCCTCGATCAGGGGGCCGACCTTGACCCCGTCGTCAAAGGCATTGCCGACCTTGAGCTTGCCCACCTCGGCCGCCAGCCGCTCGGCATAGTCGCGCGCCACCGACCGTTCCACATAGATGCGGTTCGGACAGACGCAGGTCTGGCCGGAGTTGCGGAACTTGCCCTTGATCGTCTCGGCCACGGCCTGGTCCAGATCAGCGTCGGCGAACACGATCAGCGGCGCGGCGCCGCCCAGCTCCATCGACACCCGCTTGAGCGTCGGCGCGCATTGCTCGGCCAGTTTGCGACCCACGGGCGTGGAGCCGGTGAAGCTGAGCTTGCGGATCACCGGCGAGGCCGTCAGCACGCCGCCGATGGTGGCCGCATCGCCCGTCACCAGATTGAGCACGCCGTTCGGCAGGCCCGCCTGATGCGCCAGTTCGACGAGGGCGATGGCGGTAAAGGGGGTCTGGCTGGCCGGCTTGACCACCGCCGTACAGCCCGCAGCAAAGGCCGGGCCCAGCTTGCG
>CAYNDG010000044.1:0-8712 GCA_964395805.1 uncultured Brevundimonas sp. | reverse complement strand
AATCGCCTGTTCGGTCTCGGCCTTGCCCAGATCGGGGACCGTGCCGATCGTCTCGCCCGTCGCCGGGTCATCGACCGCGATCGTGGCACCGCTGCCCTTGACCGCCTTGCCGTCGATAAAGGCATGCTCGCGCAGCAGTTTCAGACCGGCGTCACGGGCGGAATGGGACATGGAAAGACCTTTCACTCGGGGGAGGAGACGCGCGGGGAAACGCCTCAGTCGCCGATGGTATCCAGATCGCGGCCCTTCGTCTCGGGCAACCAGATCAGGCTGACGATCACCGCGATCAGGGTGAAGACCACCGCATACCAGAGGCCGAAATAGATATTCCCCGACCAGGCCACCAGGGCGAAACTGGCCGCCGGCAGCAGGCCGCCGATCCAGCCCGTGCCGATGTGATAGGGCAGGCTCATGGCCGTATAGCGGACCCGCGTCGGGAACAGCTCGACCAGGGCTGCGGCCTGCGGACCATAGAGGGCCGTCGCCGCCACGATGAACACCATCAGTATGCCGATCACCATGGGCATATTGATCCGCTCGGGATCGGCCCGGGTCGGGTAACCGGCCTCGACCAGCGCCGCCTTCAGCCGGGTCTCGACATCGGCGCGAGCGGCCGTCAGGGCCTCGCCTTCCAGACCGCGCCCCTCGACCGACGGAATGGCGACGTCGCCGATCCTCACCACCGCCAGGGTCCCGGCCGGGGCACCCTGGTTGTCATAGCTGACCCCGGCATTGGACAGCACCGACTTGGCCAGATCGCAGGAGCTGGCAAAGGCGGTCTTGCCGACCGGGTCAAACTGGATGGCACAGTCGGCGGGGTCGGCGATCACGGTCACGGGGGCCGTGGCCTGGGCCTCGGCCAGCGCCGGATTGGCCGCCCGCGTCAGGGCATGGAAGCCGGGAAAGAAGGCGACCAGCGCGAGGATCATGCCGAACAGCATGACGGGCTTCCTGCCGATCCGGTCCGACAGCCAGCCGAAGAAGACATAGAGGAAGGCCGAGACCAGCGTGATGGTCAGCAGGATCTGGTCCACCGTGCCGACCTCGACCTTCAGCACCCGTTCCATGAAGAAGCGGCTGTAGAAATAGCCGCAGTACCAGACCGCCCCCTGGGCGATCATGATGCCGAACAGGGCCAGCAGGACGAATTTCCCGTTCTTCCAGGTGCCGAAAGCCTCGCGGTAGGGCGCCCGCCGCTCACCCCCCTCGGCCTCCATCCGCTTGAAGGCCGGGCTCTCGTTCATCTTCAGCCGGATCCACAGCGAGATCACCAGCAGGAAGAAGGACAGCAGGAAGGGGATTCGCCAGCCCCAGTCGTTGAACGCCTCGACGCCCACGATCATCCGGGTCAGGATGATGACCCCCAGCGCCCCGATCAGGCCAAAGGCCGCCGTCGTCTGGATCCAGCCGGTCAGATAGCCGCGCTTCTCGTTCGGGGCGTGCTCGGCCACGAAGATGGCGGCCCCGCCATACTCGCCGCCCAGCGCGAACCCCTGGGCGATCCGCAAGACCAGCAGCAACAGGGGAGCGACAATGCCGATCTGGTCATAGGTGGGCAACAGGCCGATGCCGACGGTCGCCACCCCCATCAGGGTTATGGTCACGAGGAAGGTGGTCTTGCGCCCGGTCCGGTCACCGAACCAGCCGAACACCAGCGCGCCCAGCGGCCGCACGACAAAGCCGACCCCGAACAGCAGCAGGGTCAGGATATAGGCCGTGGCCTCGCCCACATTGGCGTAGAATTTGTTGGCGATGACCGCCGTCAGCGAGGCGAAAATGAAGAAGTCGTACCACTCGAAGGCCGTGCCTGCGGCGGATGCCGTCACCACGGTTCGCAGACCCGGGCCGCTCTCGGCTCTCGCGTCGCCAGTCATCTGATCGGCCCCCATGCCGTCCTCCCCTGATGTGCCGGGCCTTCTGACGAGGCCCTCCCTCAACGGCCATGCTTAATGGGGTTGTGGCCAGACGCAAGAATGCCCGACACAGTCCCGTGCCGGGCATCCGGGGTCCGAAAATGCCAGACCCCACCGGTGGGGGGGATACCGGTGGGGTCCGACCTTCACGTCAGGCTACGAGAGCCTTGGCGACGTGGCTGTCCTGTGAACTGTGAGGGTCTAGTTGGCGGCGTCCCGGGCGGCGTCTTCCACGGCGCTGCCCGCAGCCTGGGTGTCGCGACCGACACCGGCAATGGTGTTGCAGGCGGCCGTGGTCAGGGCGGCAGCGGCGGCGACCAGAATGAAAATCTTGCGCATGGGATCGGTCCTTGGATCGGGGCGCCGCGAGGCGCGGGCGGTTACGACCTCAATAACCCGGAACGCGGGGTCCGGTTCCCGACCGGGCGCTACGCGCTGGGCGTAACAAAGGTCATGCGCACCCGGGTACCGCGCGGGGATACCGGAAGCACCTCTGTCGTACCCCGCAACTGCCTGGCGAAGGCGGTCATCAGGGTCCGGCCGACCCCGACAGGATCGCTTTCTGAGAGGCCGCGACCGTCGTCCTCAACCTCCAGCACACTGCTGTCACCGTCCACCGTAAATCGGACAATCAGGGTCCCGCCCCTGTCCGCAAGGGCGTGCTTCAGCGCGTTCGAGATCGCCTCTACCAGCCACAGGGCCATGGGAGCCAGCTTGTCGGGATCCATGACCAGACTGTCGGCCTCGACCCGGCTGCTGACCGCGGGGCCGCGCCCGGCCTCGCTGGCCACCAGTTGCCCGACCAGATCGTGCAGGAACACCGCCGCATCGGCGTGGCGGATGTCGTCGCTCTGGTAGAGGGTTCGGTAGATCAGGGCCAACGCCGAAATTCTCTGACGGGTATCGCCCAGGGCCATCCTGGCGGCGTCGTCGCTGAGGGCGCGCTGCTGCAGGCTGAGCAGGGAGGAGATGATCTGAAGGTTGTTCTTCACCCGGTGGTGGATCTCGCGCATCAGCACGTCCTTTTCCGCCAGACTGTCCAGCAGGGACTGGTCGCGGATGGACACGGCCTCCGCCAGCCCGTCCAGGGTGTTGGCCAGGACCCGGATTTCCGTAGGCGCATTCACCGCAGCGACGGGGCGCACGGTGAACCGCCCACGCGCATAGAGGGCAGCGATGCGCTCCAGATAGTCCAGCCAGCGGACCACCACCCGCTCGGCGACCAGGATCACGGCGACAAAGGCCGTCATCCAGGCCGCCAGCGGCAGCAGGATCGAGCCGATCGGATTCAGACGCGCCCAGGACAGCAGGCCCGGCGAGGGCGCGGCCAGCAGCACATAGACGTCCTGGCCCGACATGGCCGATCCGGCATAGGCGCGTCGCTCCCCGCCACGATCACGCGCCTCGAGCACGCGGTCGTCGCCGGCCCGCATATCCTGAAACCACGCCGCCAGCCTGCCCCCCGGCTCCATGTCGAACGCCGCCGGATCGGTGGCGATCAGGATCTGCCCCTCGCCGTCGACCAGCGCGGCCTCCGAGCCTTTCGGCAGGGCCGGATCACGGGTGTCGGGTTGAAGCGACTCAAGCGGAATGACGGCAGCCATGGCGCCATCGAACCGCCCCATGGGCCGCTCGATTCTCAGACCGGTGACCAGGGCCGGAAAGTCACGCTGGGCCCGCGACACCACCCAGTCGCTCCCGGCCCGCAAACGGATGAACCAGCCGCGCTCGGTGACATCGACGCCCTGCAACTCACCCGCGCCACAGACCACCTGACCGGTCGCAGAATAGCGCACGAGGGTTGAATAGCCGTCCAACCGCTCCAGAAGCGCGCCCAGCCGTTCCTCGCAGAAGGGCGAACTCCCCTCAAACCTCAGCGCCTGAAGAAGGGTCGAGGCGCCTTCAAGACGGGTGCGGGCGGCCACGGCGCTGCGTTCGGCGGCCAGGTGCAGATCGATCCGACGTTCCTCGGCCTGATCCCGAAAGGCGGAGTCGACCTGGAAGGCGCTGAGGATCAGGAACGGCGCCAGGGCGATAGCCATGGCCATACCCAGCCGAAACCGGATACCCTTGAACTTCTGGCGTGACAGTCCCGTACCGAAGGGTTGGCGACCGAAGACGCGACCGAAGACGCGACCCAGCTGGCGCATCCTAGTTTGAATAGCCGCCGCTCAGACGGTCGGCAGCTCCGAGAATGGACGCCATGGCGTCACCTGCCGCCTTGCCGTCGCGGTCGTAACCGCCCGTTTCCAGGACGGCGAGCAAGGCCTTGCGGGCACGGCTGACGCGGCTTTTGACCGTTCCGACGGCGCAGTCGCAGATCGCCGCAGCCTCCTCATAGGCAAAGCCACCCGCCCCTACCAGAATCAGGGCTTCGCGCTGCTCTTCGGGCAGGGAGGCAAGGGCAAGGCGCAGCTCGTCCAGAGCCACGGGCGCTTCGGGATTGTCGACCGCCACGAGCGTGCGCTCGGCGGCCTCCTGATCAAGCTGGGACTGGCGCCACGACCGCCGCTTGTCCGAGTAGAACTGATTGCGAAGGATCATGAAGGTCCACGCCTTCATATTGGTGCCCATCTGGAAACTTGCCCGGGCATCCCACGCCTTGACCATGGCGTCCTGGGCCAGATCGTCAGCCGCCGTGGCGTCGCCGGTCAGAGTCCGGGCAAAGGCGCGCAGATGCGGAATCAGGGTGACCAGTTCGGCCTTGAAGGCGTTGTCATCTGCCGAGGGCGGCTTGGGCGCAGGATAGCTCATTCGCCCCCCTCGCCGGACGCGCGGCTGTCCGCACGGCGCAGAATTTCGAGAAACTCGTCGGGCACCGGTTCGTTGACCACCTCGTCGAATATGTGCCGCAGCTTGACCCCGATGGCCTGCTGGCGAAGCCGCGCTTCTTCCAGATCCTCGGATCCGGGATCCTCGACCCGTCGGTCGGGTTTTGATTTTTCAGTCATGAACGGCTGTCTGCCCCTTGAATGCCGGTCGTTGTAAACGTCGCCGCGGGCCCCGGGTTCCGTGGAAATCATCTTTTCCTGAACACGGGAAATCTGGCGGCGGAACCTTGGCTGTTAAGCCACGTTATGGCTGCTTGTCACCTTCCAGCGGGCGGGCCTTGCCGGCCGCGGGATCATCAGTCGGGAATGATATATCCATGAGTCTGCTTGCCAGGTTGGCCCCTCACCTTCCGTACGTTCGCCGCTACGCCCGCGCCCTGACCGGCGATCAGTCCACGGGTGACAACTATGTGCGTGTCGCCCTCGAAGCCCTCGCCGCGGGCGAGCAGCAGTTGTCGCAGGACATGACCCCCCGGGTCGCCCTCTATCACGTCTTCCACACCATCTGGGCTTCGACCGGGGCCCGGCTCGAGGCCCGTCCCGGCATCGAGGGCGGAGACGAGGCGTCCCGTCGCCTGATGCGAATCTCGCCGCGCTCGCGGCAGGCCTTCCTGTTGACGGCTCTGGAGGGCTTCACCCCCTCCGAGACCGCGCAGATCCTGGGCTCCGATGTTCCCTCGGTCGAAACCCTGATCAGCGAGGCCCAGGCCGATATCGATGCCGAACTGGCCACCGATGTCCTGATCATCGAGGATGAGGCCATCATTTCCGCCGACATCGAAAGTCTGGTGAAGGATCTTGGCCACCGCGTCACAGCCACGGCAACCACCCATGACGAAGCCGTCGACGCGGTCTCGCGCCACAAGCCGGGCCTCGTCCTCGCCGATATCCAGCTGGCGGACGGCTCGTCCGGGATCGATGCGGTGAAGGATATTCTCAAGGCGATCGATGTGCCGGTCATCTTCATCACCGCCTTCCCCGAGCGCCTGCTGACGGGCGAGCGCCCCGAGCCGACCTTCCTGATTACCAAGCCTTTCCAGCCCGAGACGGTGAAGGCCGCCATCAGCCAGGCCCTGTTCTTCCACCCGGGGCGTCGCGAGATCGCCTGATTTTTTTCGCTCGCGGCGGGAACCCGGGGCAGCTCGCGGCATTCTTGATATGCGGAGGCAGCGACGCCCCCCCCGACAGTGACCGGTAAATCCCGGTCAGTTGCCTCCGCGCCTCATTCTCGATGATGCCACTGGAGGGCGGACCTGAACGGTCCGCCCTCTTTTTTACATCCGGCCCCTCGACAAGCTGATCCCCGGCACCATGATGTCGGTTCAGAAAGAAAACCCGGACAAGACTTCAAGGAGCTCGACCATGACGCGCACCAACCGGCAATGGGTCCTTCGCCGTCGCCCGCAGGGGCTGATCCAGGACGGCGATCTGGAACTGGTCGAAAGCCCGGTTGCCGATCCCGGCGAAGGCGAGGTTCTGGTCCGCACCATCTATCTGTCGCTGGATCCGACCAACCGCACCTGGATGAACGATTCCGAAGGCTACCTGCCGCCCGTCGGCCTGGGCGACGTCATGCGCGGCCTGACGCTGGGCGTGGTCGAGGCGACCCGGTCGGACCGCTTCAAGGAAGGCGATCTGGTCATGCCGATCTCGGGCGGCTGGGCCGACTATGCCGTGGTCCCCGACAACCAGTTGCGGCCGGTGCACCGCTTCCCGGGCCTGCCGCTGACGGCCAATCTGTCGGTGCTGGGCATGACCGGCCTGACCGCCTGGGCGGGCGTGACCGACGTCCTGCGGCCCGAGCCGGGCCAGACCATGGTGATCTCTGCGGCGGCCGGTGCCGTCGGATCGATCGCCGGCCAGATCGCCAAACAGAAGGGCGCCCGCGTCATCGGCATCGCCGGGGGTGCGGACAAGGGCCGCTGGCTGACCGGGGAACTCGGGTTCGACGCGGCCATCGACTACAAGAATGAGGACGTCGGTGCGGCGCTGGACCGCCTGGCTCCGAACGGCATCGACCTTAATTTCGAGAATGTCGGCGGCGACATCATGATCGCGGTCTGGAACCGGCTGAACACCCATGCCCGCATGGCCGTCTGCGGCCTGATCTCGGCCTATAACGCCACCCGCATGCCACCCTCGCCGAACTTTGCGCGGATCATCACCCACCGGCTGGAGGTGCGCGGCTTCCTGGTGCTCGACTATGCGCCCCGGGCCCGCGAGATGGTGGCCGAGGTCGGACCCTGGCTGGCCGACGGCCGGGTCAAGTGGAAGGTCCACGTCGATCACGGACTGGAAGGGGCGGTCCAGTCGCTCAACCGCTTGTTCACCGGCGACCACGACGGCAAACTGCTGGTGCGCGTTTCCGAAGAGCCCTGACGCGCGGCGTCAGAAACGGGGTCCCGATGAGCGAAGCCGAAGCCTCCGACCCCTTCCGGGTCTGTTTCGAGGATCTGTCGGTCGGACAGGTCGTGCCCCTCGGCGCCTGCAGCGTGGACGCCGAGGCCCTCGCCGGGTTCGTCTCAACCTTCGCCCCGCGCTGGCCGATCGAGGCAGGAGCCCCGCCGGCCATGGTCTATGCCCTGTGGACGCGCCTGTTCACGGAAAAGTCCAGCCACTGGGCCCAGACCAAGGTGCTGGCCGTCGATGGCCTGCGCTATATGCGCGATCCCCCGGCCGGCGAACTGCTGCGCAGCCGGATGACGGTGATGGGCAAGGATCCCGTCGGCGACGACAAGGGCATCGTCATCGCCCAGCACGATCTGCTGGACGAGGGGGGGCGGCTGGTCTTTTCGTGCCTGACCCGCGCCCTGTTCGTCCGCCGTGCCTGACACGAAAGCGCCCGACCCGGCGGACCGGATCGGGCGTTCGTTTGTCACAGCCCGTTCAGACTACTGGATGCGTTCGACCGTATAGCCGCGCTGCTCCAGCAGGGCCTGGACGCTGTCGTCCCCGGCCAGGTGGGCGGCCCCGACGGCGATAAAGATCACGCCCTCGCCCTGCATCATGGTGTCGATCTGGCCGGCCCAGTTGGCGTTCCGCCGGACCAGCAGGGCCTGATAGAACTCCTCGCCCTCGGCCCGCATCTGGGTGACGCCGATGTCCTCAAGGGTGTCGACATCGCCCGCGGCCCAGGCCTCGACCAGACGATCCAGCTCGACTGTGGCGTTCTCATAGTCGCTGAGCACCGAGCGCAGGAAGTCCATCTGGGCCTCTTCCGGCATTCCCGCCAGGATCTGCAGCTGCTCCTCGATGGTCTCAAGGCCATCGATCGGCTTGCCGGCCTCAAGCGCCCGGGCGCGCAGCACCAGCTCGACCCCCGACTGGGGATCGTAGCCGGCCTTGGTCAACGGCGCGACTGACAGCGTCAGGGCCGCCAGCCAGGGCCGCATGGGCTCGAATGCCGGGCCGTTCAGGCCCATGGCCTTGGCGGCCGTGTTCAGCTGGGCCTGTTCCTCGGCATTCAGTCGGCTGGACAGCGGGGTCTGCATGTCGATGCCGTAGCGCTGGACCAGCGGTATGGCCGCGGCCTGGTCGTCCGGGTTTTCGATCTCGAACCAGATCTGGTCGGCGCTGTCGAAGGCCTGATCGACCACCGGCGAGTGCCAGGCGGTCTCGGGACGCAGCAGGTGCACCGTGCCGAACAGATAGATGGTCGAGTCCGCGTCGCGCAGCACCCACAGGGCGGGCTGACCCGTCTGGGCCCCGGCATCCTGGGCCAGGACCGGTGCGGGCGCGCCGGCGATGACGGCCAGGCCGAGCCCGAGGCCGAGCGCTGCGGCGGTCGCGGTGCCCATCAGGCGGCGCCCGAAGGCGAGAGTCGAGGTCTTCAACTGGTCAAGCGGGGTCATGGATCGATCCTTTCATGATCGGGAGGGGAAGTCGAAAGAGAAGGGGTGTGAGGTCTGGGGCTATTTCAGGCCACGTCGGGCGCCGGCCACGGCCGAGGCCACCATGTAGACGGCCAT
>CAYNDG010000043.1:9997-10687 GCA_964395805.1 uncultured Brevundimonas sp. | reverse complement strand
GATAGGGGGCCAGCTTGTCCTCCATGTCGCCGGGCAGGAAGCCGATCGATTCGCCGGCCTCGACCGCCGGGCGGCTGAGGACGATACGACCGACCTTGCCCGCTTCCAGCGCCTCGACCGCCTTGGCCACGGCCAGATAGGTCTTGCCGGTACCGGCCGGCCCGAGCGCCAGGACCATGTTGTGATTATCGATGGCCTCCATCAGTTCGGCCTGGCCATCCGATTTGGCCTTGAGCGTCTTCAGATAGGCCTGGTCGCGGTCGTCATTGGATGGATAGGGCGACCAGCCGCCGTTGCCCTGTTCCCCCCGCCTCGGTCGGTTCTGGCCCACCTGCGGGGGAAGGCGTCGGACCTTGGCCTCCTGAATGAATTCAGGCGTATCGAGTACGCCGAACTCACGGGCAGCTTCGCGGGTCTGACGCTTGAGGGCTGAGCGCTTGGTCATGGACGCCTCCAGGGCATGAAAAAAGGCGACACCGGAACGGTATCGCCTGACGGGGCTTGGGGGAGGAAATCGCGACGGAAGGAGAGGCGACGACCGGGGTCGGGACGAAGACCGCCGGGGGCGGCCCGCACCTTGGGGGGGATGTCGTTCAACGGGTGACCCCGTCGAGCCCGGCACATCATGCGCCACCTCCGAAAGCGACTGCACCGGATGAAATCCGGCGGCGAGGCCGGGACCCGAAGGTC
>CAYNDG010000043.1:0-9981 GCA_964395805.1 uncultured Brevundimonas sp. | reverse complement strand
GGCTAACGTGGTTTAAGGAGTGTTAAACCCCTAATCTGCGCAATATAGAGGCGTATTCGGATGAGTGTTTACACATTGGGCGACAAGAAACCCCAGCTCCCTGCCGAAGGGGAATACTGGATCGCGCCGAACGCCACCGTCATTGGTGACGTGATTCTGAAGCCCGGGGCCAGCGTCTGGTTCGGGGCGGTGGTGCGGGGCGACAATGATCCGATTACCATCGGACGCGACACCAACATCCAGGACGGCAGCGTGCTGCATTCCGATCCCGGCGAGCCGTTGACCATCGGCGACGGGGTGACGGTCGGCCATATGGTCATGCTGCACAGCTGCGAGATCGGCGACAACAGCCTGATCGGGATCGGCGCGGTGGTGCTGGGCCGGGCGAAGATCGGAAAGAACTGCCTGATCGGCGCCAATACGCTGATCACCGAGGGCAAGGAGATCCCGGACAACTGCCTGGTGATGGGCCAGCCGGGCAAGGTGGTGCGGTCGCTGGAGCCCGGTCAGATCGAGGCGTTGAAGGCCTCGGCCGCGCACTATGTGGCCAACTGGAAACGCTACGCGACCCACCTGTCCGAAGCCTAGGCGACGCGTCGGCCCTGTAGCGCGATCAGCTGGGGCCGGGCGCGGGGCGGTTCGCCGACCGCAAGACTGGCGTGGGCCGACAGGCGGGTCGGCGGGCGGCTGACAGGGCGCTCAAGGCTACGCGGGCGATACAGGCCGACGATTCGGTCGGCGCGCCCGCCGGGGCCCCGCATCGGGACCAGCGGCATCTCAAGGCCGCCGGGCAGGCGCGGGCAATCCCCGGTCAGGATCACTGGGCGAATCTCGCGCAGGCACTGGGCCAGAGCCAGCTCGACCAGGGGCAGGGAGCCGTGGTCCCACAGCTCGCGCCAGGCGGAGCCGCTGAGCGGGCGTCCGTGCAGGGCCTCGATCCAGTCCCCGGCCAGTCGGATGCGGCTGGCCTGCGGGCGGTATTCCAGCAGAAACAGGCGCGTGACGAGCGGCCCAAGGGACAGGGGGTCGAGGTCGCGCCGGTCGGGGATGCGCGAGGCGCCCGGGAGCGCGCCCCAGGTCTCGATCAGCCGTATTGTCTCAGTATGAAACATCCCGAAGGCTCCTCGGGGGTGTCGCCGCAAGGAGGGGGCCACGCCACAGCGCAACGGAAACGAAAGGGTTTTGCGGGCATGTTTGAGGGTGAACGGCCCGGTTCTTGCTGGACTTGCGGCGACTGACCACTGAAGGAGACCTGCGCATGCGGGTGCGGATCATCCAGGGACTGGTGGCGATGGCGGGCTTTTTTGCCGTCATGGCCGCCGCCGACACGGCCCAGGCGCAATGTGGATCGGGGTGCCACCCGCCGCCGCCGCCGTGCTGCGAGCCGCCCCCTCCGCCGCCCCCTCCGCCACCGCCGCCGAATCCCTGCTGTGAGCACCCGCCCGCACCGCCCTGCTGCGGGGGTGGCGGCAATGTGAATGTGAACATCAACGTCAATGCCAACGCCAATGCCTCGGCCTCGGCGCGCATCAACGCCCGTGGCGGCTCGACGGTGGTCGTCGGGGGCGGAGGCGGGGCCTATTTCAGCTCGACGCCGCGCTATCCGACCACCATCCAGGGCCTGAATGTCGAGGGCGGGCTGATCCGCGAGACGATTCGCGTGCCCTATACGGAGGTTCGCCGGTTCCGGAAGCGGGTGGTCATCCAGGCGGTCTGCATCGACGATCGCAATGTGCCGCACCCGGCCTCGCAGGTGCGCGGTGACCGCGAAATCTTCGAGGACTATGAGGGCGAACTGTACCGCTGCCTGGCCGGCACATGGCTGCAGATCACCATTTCCGAATACGCGGGTGAGATCCGCTCCGATCACGGCGAGACCATCGTCTGCCGCAAGGGCGAGGCGCTGTGGTACGGCGGTCGCGAAAGCCGGATCGAATGCCGCCCGCAGCGCCCGGAGCGCGACTGCAACGAGCGTTCGCTGCTGCGCCGCTATGGCGCCGGCGTGAAGATCCTGACCCTCTACCGCGAGGAAACCTACACCGAATACCGTGAAGAGATCGTCGAGCGCGAGGGTCTGGCCGTGTCGGGGTCCTTCCTGATGCTGGACGGCGGCGTGGGTTCGCGCGGGTACTGATCGCCAGGCTGAAGGGCGGGTTCAGCCCCCCTTCAGGTGCGCGATCGCAGATTACGGGCGACTGGCGTCTCTGTCGGTCCTCCTGAGAGAAACTGGCCCCGGAATCGCTTCCGGGGCCTTTTTTCTTACTCGGCGGACGCTTCGGCCCGGGCGCGCGGTGTCACCTGGATGCGATAGGCATCCGCGGGCACGAGATATTTCCGTGCCACGGCCTGGAGGTCCGCCGGGGTGGCCGATTCGATATCGCTGATGGCCGAGCGCAGGGCAGGCAGACGAGCCGGATCGGTCTGGGCGTCCTGAAGCTCGGACATCCAGAAGCCGTTGGTGTTCATGTTGCGACGCATCGATTCGACGCGCGGGTTGCGGGCGCGATCCAGTTCGTCCTGGGTCACCGGGCTGGTGACCAGCTCGGCCGCGATCCGGTCGACGTCGGCGAAGAAGCCCCCGAGCTTCTCGGGCGGGGCCTCGATGGCGGCCGACATATAGCCGTAGCCCTCAAAGGTGCCGGACGCCGTGGTGCTGACCTGGGGTGAGTAGGTCACCGCCTGGCCTTCGCGCAGTTCGTCGATCAGGCGCAGACGCAGCACGTCGGCCAGCAGGCGGACCATGCGGGCCTCACGCGGGTCGCTGAAGTTGTCACCGGTCGGCCAGGCGACGAAGCCCAGCGCCTGATCGGCGCGGCCGCCGTGCTTCAGCTCGACCGGCTGGGCAACGCCGTCGGGGAAGGTCGAGGTGCGCGCCTCGGCCGTCGGTGTGGCGGCGGGGCCGCGCGCCGGAAGGCTGCCGACGGTGGCGGCGACGGCCTCAATGGCCGCGTCGACCGTGACGTCCCCGACGATGATGACCTCGATCGGGCCCTGCGACAGGTCGGTGCTGACGAGGGTGCGCAGGTCATCGATCGACCAGGCGGCGATCTGCTCCAGAGTCGGAACGGTCCAGCGCGCGTCGCCCGAGCGCAGCAGGCCCGATCCGTCGCGGGCGAAGACGCCGCCTGTGGTGGCAGCCAGCTGGGGCAGGACCAGACGGAACTGACCGCGGGCCCGCTCGAACGGCTCCGGACGCCATCCCGCGTCGGTCAGATAGGCGGTCAGAACCTGCATCTGCAGGCCGAGGTCCTCGGTCCGGGTCGTGCCGGACAGGCGATAGGAGTCCTCGTCCGCCGAGAGTGAGGCGCTGTAGACCCTGCCCGACAGGACGGTTTCCAGCTGCTCCGCCGTCAGTTGGCCGAGACCACCTTCGGCAAAGGCTGCGCCAAGGGCCAGGGTCGCGGTCGGCGCGTCGGTCGGCAGGGACAGGAAGCCCGTGCCGGCGCGGATCGAGACCAGCACCTGGTCGTCGGTGAAGGTGGTCGGCTTGATCGTCAGGCGGACGCCATTGTCGAAGGTGACGAAGGTGGTGCCGATGTCCTCGATCACCTCGGTCGAGGCGACCGTGCCCGGCGTGCCGAACCGGGTGTAGGGCCAGTCCACCCGGGCCTCGGCTTGCGGCGCCGTGACCGCCGTGCGCTGTGAGGCCTCGTAGGCGGCGAGAATGGCCGCATCGCCGCCCTCTATGGCTTCCGGCCCGGTGATGAACAGCAGGGGCCCCTGACCCGTGAAGGTGCCGCGCAGGGCGGTATTGACCTCCTCCAGTGTAAGATCCGCGACAATGGCTTCGAATATCGCGAGGTCGGTGGCCGGTGCCGTGAACACCTCGTCGCTGTTGACCGAGGCGGCCAGAGCGTTGGCCAGATTGGGCGTGCGGCGGGTCGCGGCGCCGGCAACGTTCTCGGTCAGCGCTGTACGGATCTCGGTGATCTCGCGGTCCAGCTCCTCCCGGGTGATGCCGAACTCGACAATGCGGCGGGTTTCCTGCTCGATGGCCTCAAGCGCGCCGGCCCAGTTGCCGTCCTGGTAGACGGCAGAGACGCTGGCGACCTCGGCCGCGCCGAACAGATCCGAGCGGCTGCCCGAAGCGCCGATGAAGGGCGGATTCTCGCCCCGGGCCAGACGTTGCAGGCGCCGGTTCAGCACGCGGGTGCCGAGACCCTCGACCAGGCCCTCGCGCTGGGTGGCCAGGGTGTCGGGACGGGTGTCGGGCGGATTGACCCACGTGATCTGGATCGAGGGCTGGACGCCGGCCTCGGTATAGGAGCCGGCCTCGAGGCCGCGCGGCTGGACCTCGCCCAGGACCGGCTCGGCCCCGTCCGGGGCCGGGTTTTGCCAGTCGCCGAAGGTGGCGATGATCCTGGCTTCCATCACATCTACGTCGAAGTCACCGACGGCAATGACCGTGGCCCGCGAGGGCCGGTAGTAGGCGCTGTAGAACTCGACGAAGCGTTCACGGGGGGCGTTGGCCAGCACCGATGTGGAACCGATCGGCAGGCGGTCGGGGATCAGCTGGCCCTTCAGCAGGAACTCCAGCTGGGCAACGACGGAGCGCAGGCCCGGTCCGGCGCGGGTCCGTTCTTCGGACAGGACAATGCCGCGCTCGCGGTCGATGGCCTCGGTCGACAGGGTGGCATTGCCCAGCATGTCCCGAAGGATCATCAGCGAGGTGTCGACGGTCTCGTCATCGGTGCGGGGCAGATCCAGCTTGTAGACAGTCTCGTCGAAGCCGGTGGAGGCATTGGTGTCGGCGCCGAAGGCGAGACCGAGGCGCTCGAGAATCTTCGTCAGTTCGCCTTCGGGGATATTGGTCGAGCCATTGAAGGCCATGTGCTCGATGAAGTGGGCCAGGCCCAGCTGGTCCTCATTCTCCATCAGGGAGCCGGCGTCGATCCGGACGCGTAGCGAAGCCTGGCCCGGGGGCGTGGTGTTGCGCACGATGGCATAGCGCAGGCCGTTGGGCAGCTGACCGAAGCGGACCGCTGCGTCGGCCGGAATGTCGCTGATCTCGTGGGCCCAGGGGTCGGACGGGCGGGTCGCATTGGCCGAGACGGCGGCGGCATCCTGGGCCATGACCAGGGTCGGCAGGCCCGCTCCGGCGATGACCGCGAGGCTGGAGGCCGCGACAAGCAGAAGGCGACGGGGAGAACGCATGGGGACAGCTCCGTTGGACACGGCCGGATTTCTCAGGGAAATCAGAGCGTGCGGGATGGAAAGGCCCCGGACAGGGCCGTCCCCGCCACCCTAGCGGAGGGTGCCGGCCGTTTGAACGACCGGCGGGCGATTATTAACGAGAGTTAATTTCCGCTGCGCGACACATAGAAGGTCGCCGCATTGCCGACGGCATTGGTGCCGGTGACAACGGCCCGGTTCGAGGCGCCGGCGGTCACCTGGGCCGTGGCGCTGACGTTGCCGGCGTTGGTCTGGTTGTTGGTGGCGTTGATATAACCGGCACAATCGGCACAGGCGAAGCCGGTCACCACATTGCCGGCGGCATCGGCCCCGACATAGGCGTCATAGCCCTGGGCGCCGGCGAACTGCGCATTGACCGCAACGCCGCCCGTGTTGATCTGGGTGTTGTCGATTTCGACATAGATATCGTTGTTGCCGACCGAGACCTCATTGGCGACACCACGCGCATAGGAATTGGCCGCGCCATAATCATAGGCGGTGACGATCGCCTCCGACTGGATCCGGCTGGTGTTGCCCTGGCGCGTGGTCGCCACCACAGACCCGCCCTGGTTGGACAGGACGACGCGATTTCCCCCGGCATTGGCCCGGCCGGCGAGATCCCAGGCATTGCCGGCATTGGCACTGACACCCGAGTCGATGATGCCCCCGGTCGAGGTCTGGTCGATCACCAGGTTCTGGCCTGTGACAGAGGCGCCCGTGACCGCGACCACATTGGCGACCGCCTGGGCGGTGAACCCGGCCTCGGCCGGAATGTACTGCGTTGCGGCATAGTTGGAGGCGCGGATGTTGGCGCCCGAGCTCTGGGTTATCGTCCCGTCGAAATAGCTGCGCTCGCCACCGAGAGCGGCAGTGTTGCCGATGGCCGATGCATCCACCCAGGCCCCGCCCAGCAGGCGCTCATTGCCCTGGTCCATGGTCGAGGTGGCGACGATCTCGACATCGCCGACCGTCTGGGTCGCCTCGGTCGTCAGGGTCGCGTCATAGGCGCTGAGACCCAGATAGTTGCCATTGGCCTGGGTGACGCCGCTGACCACGCCCCCGGTGTCGCCGCCCACCACAAAGGTGGTCTCGGCGCGCACGTCGCCCTGCAGCGACTGGGTCGAGCGGACCGTCATGGTGCCACCCGCCACGCCCCCTGCGAGGCTGTTGCCGGTGGCGGAATTGCTGACGGTCACCTGATCTGACGAATCGAACACGTCCAGCGTCTGCCCGGCGAACACGTCACCGAACTGGATCTGCTCGTTCAGGACGATCGATGGGTCCTGATCCTGCGCGGCAGCCTCAGTAGCGACTGCGGCGCACGTCACCGTCGCGGCGATCATGCCAGCGAGACGGATCGGCACGGGTCTGGCCATTGTTCGTCTCCGTATTGGGATAGGCGGGATAATAGTTGCCGGTCGGGCCGTAGGTGTCGCGCAGCAACTCGTTCCGGGTATCGAGGCAGATTTCCGGACCCGGGGCCCCGTAGAGGTTGGCCATGAACTCGATAATGGCCCGTTCGACCAGCGAGCGCACGGCCAGCTGGACGGGCTCGAACCCGCCTTCGCCGGCGGAGATGTCGAACACGTTGCCGTTCAGGAAGTCGAAGACGCCGGCCGAGATTTCGCGGCCGATGATCTGCTTCTGGTACGAAACCACATCGACGATCTCGAGCGAGGTCGTCTGGACCAGCCGAAGGTCGAGGGCGACATTCATCACATAGACCCTGCCCTGGAACACGCCGGACAGGGGGGTGTCAGTGTCGACCTGGCCGCCACCGAAGTCCCAGCCGCCCGAGCGGATATTGTAGTTCACCTCGGTGATGCCGCCGACGATGTAGAAGTCGGAGCCGGGGACCTGGCCGGCAATGATGCGGCGATAACCGGGGCTGTTCGGGTCGCCCGCGGCCTCGTCGCCGATGAGCTTGTTGTTGGCGTAGCGGAGTTCCAGCTCGGACACCGAGGTGTCGAAACGCTCGACCATCACCGCACCGGACTTGGCCAGCGCCGAGGTGGCCATCAGCGACGCGCCGCCGGTGATCTGCCGTCCGCCGTCCGGCGAGATCGTGCCGGTATAGTCGGCGATCTGTCCGACTGCGATGCGAGGCGACGGCAGGCCATAGGTCCGCGCATAGTCGGCGAGACAGAAGAGGGCGGTGGAGTAGGGGGTCGGGTTGGCCGTGACCGGGGCGTTTCCGATCGGCGAGGCATAGAGGCCATTATTGCCGGCAACCGGAGCAATACAGCCGCCCAGCAAGGCCGCTGCGGCACAGGCCGCGCCCACAGGCTTGAGCCAGCGAAGGGAGGGGGAAGCGCTCATTGCAGGTCGATGGTCCCGTTCAGTGCCGTCCCGGCCGTGACATTGCCTGTATTGTTCTGCCTGGAGTTGACGATGACCGTGTTCCAGTTGCCCTGGACCACGACATTCAGGCTGTTGCCGATGGCGGTCGCGCCGCCGATGGTTGTGCGCCCGTCACCGGCCCCATTGGTCCAGTTGCCCCAGCTGCTGACCCCGCCGCTGGTTTGAGAGTAGGCCGAGGCCCCGGTCTGGATCAGGCCGTTGACGATCAGGCGGTTGCCGTTCTGGTCGCGGGTCGAGCCGGTCTGGGGGCGAGCCGTCGTGTAGCGCGCTGCGCCATAGCCCGCCTGAAAGGGCGCCGTGCTGGTCCCGCCGGCAGATTGGGCCTGGGCGGCGGCCGGCAGGGCCAGAAATGTCGCTGCAGCCGCAGCCGCCAGTATGAGTCGCATCAGGGCGCTCCCGCGCTGTCTTCTTTATGGGGCCAGCTCAGCAAGCCCCGTGCCAAAATGGGGCAGGGATATTAAGAAGCGCTTGAGATTGCCGAACTGGGCGCGCATCTCAGGGTCATGAACAGCCAACCCTGGGGCTCTGGCCCGGTGCATGCCGGGCCGCCTGCCCGCGAACCCCTTACGAACTTGCCGCCGGTGGCCCTTGGGCTGGCCCTGTCCATGCCGTTGCTGTTCTGGCTGCAGCTGCGGTTGCCGGACATGGGTCTGGCGTGGGCCTTTTATCCTGTGGACATGGGCCGGACGCTGGGGTGGCCCGGCCTTCTTACGGCCATGCTGCTGCATGGCAGCTGGGCCCACGCCTTGTTCAATGCCGTGACAGCCCTTTGCTTTGCGCCACCGGTAGCGCGAATGCTGCCCGGCTTGAGGGGCGCCGGGCTATTTGCCCTCTTCTATGCAGGATGCGGGATCATTGCGTCGCTGGGGTATGGCCTGTTCCATCTGGACAGCAGCGATCCGATGGTCGGCGCATCGGGGGCGGTCTCCGGGCTTCTGGGGGCAGCCCTGCGCCTTCTGGGGCGACCGGCCTGGGCAGGACCCAAGCCGTTGGGAGACCGGCGGACCCTGACCACCCTGGCCGTGCTGCTGGCCATAAACGCCATTGTCGGCCTGATCGGCTACGCCCCGGGCGCCGAGGGCGCGCGGATCGCCTGGGAAGCCCACGCCGTCGGCATGATCGCGGGCTATCTGGGCGTCGGGCCGCTGTTCCGGTTGAGCCGCAGACGGCGGCCCGGGGTGAGCTGAGACCTGTCCGGCGGGTGGGGATTTGCTTCCGGACGACGAGTGAGCGATCCTGACCTCACGAGCGGCCCGGTCCGCGGTCGTTCAGTCTCGATCAAGGGAGGAACGGCCTATGCTCGTCACCGAGATTCTCAAGGGCAAGGGCGATGCGGTGTTTTCCGTGTCGCCGGACCAGACACTTGTCGAGGCCTGTCAGGAAATGCATGCCCGCAAGATCGGCGCAGTCATGGTCTGCGATGCTGATCGTGTGGTCGGCGTGCTGTCGGAGCGTGACGTCGTCCGCGCCGTGGCCCGGTCGGGCCCGGCGGCTTTGTCTGAGCCGGTTTCCGGCCACATGACCCGCGAGGTGGTGTTCGCCGAGCCCGCCGAGACGGTGACCATGCTGATGGGGCGCATGACGGATCGCCGTATCCGGCACCTGCCTGTGCTTAAGGACAAGCGCCTGATCGGCGTGATCTCGATCGGTGACGTCGTCAAATGCCAGATCGAGGAGGCCACGCGCGAGGCGGAGAGCCTGAGGACCTATATTGTGGCCGGCTGAGGCCGCGGCCTGGCAATCTCCGGAATTCGGCGACCCGGACTCTTTCAGAAAATCGTCACACGGAGCCTTTTCGGGGTTGCGAACCGGAAGGACGCTTCGTATATCGCCGCCTCGCTCGGAAACGGGCCGACGACGGAACGCGAAGCGCCAAGGCGCGCAGTGATCCAGGCGGAAATAAAGAGCCCAAGGTTCTTGCTTCCTTCAATGTCTTCGGTTAGGTTCCGCGCCTTCGATCGAATCGTCGGACGGCCTCGGGGAGGTGTTTCAGTCTCCCTCTGGCGCTTTGCGGCCTGATCGCCCTGAACGGGTGAGACAGCCGGAAAAAAGCTCCGAAAGTTCGGTTGACACGGGAATGACGCCTCTCTAGAGACGCCGCTCCCGCCGCCCACGGGTCTTTCGAGACTCTCCGGCGGACCGGTGAAAAAGTTCTCTACGGAGCGCTTGACACCAACTACCGAGGCGACTACATCGCCGCCTCCGCCGCAACCGGGCGCTAAACGGTCGGGTCGCTCCGGTGGCCCACGGTCTTTGAAATCGTTGATCTGGAAAGAGAAACGCAGGCGGCGGTGTTCTAGGATCGGTTCTTCGGAATCGATTGTCGACACTGACATCTGCGGTCTTTTTGAAAAGATACAACCATGTCGACGTCCTTCGGGTCGTCGAAGTGGTTCTCGTCAAAAATACGTAGAACTAATGCCAGGACCGTTTAGCACGGTCCATGCT
>CAYNDG010000042.1:0-10743 GCA_964395805.1 uncultured Brevundimonas sp. | reverse complement strand
CCGGTCCAGCGGCGCACCGGAGTCCAGTCGAGATCGAACAGGTCCAGCACCCGGCCGACGCTCTGGTCGATCATCTGCTCCAGACTGTCAGGCCGCGCATACAGGGCGGGCAGGGGCGGGGCGATGACGGCGCCCATCTCGGACAGGGCGGTGAGGGTGCGCAGATGTCCGAGGTGGAGGGGGGTCTCGCGGACCATCAGGACCAGACGGCGGCGTTCCTTCAGCGTGACGTCGGCCGCGCGGGTCAAAAGGGTCGAGGTGATACCCGTGGCGATCTCGCCGGCGCTGCGGATCGAGCAGGGGGCGATCACCATGCCCCGCGTGCGGAACGAGCCCGAGGCGATCGAGGCCCCGACGTCGCCGACCTTGTGAACCACGTCCGCGCGGTCGGTCAGATCCTGGGGGGAGAGGTCGGTTTCCTGCGACAGGGTGAGCAGGGCGGCGCGCGAGACCACCAGGTGCGACGAAACGCCCAGATCGCGAAGGGCGTCCAGCATGCGCACGCCGTAGATGATCCCGGATGCACCGCTGATGCCTACGATCAGGGGGCGTTGGTCAGTTTGTACGGCAGCGTTCACAACTTTGACCCTTTTGCCGGAGAGGCTGATCAGGCCCGGTGGCGACCGGAAATCACCGAATCGTGATTCCACACGGCCGTCAGACGGGCGCTCAATCTACTGGTCCCTTAGACAAGGAGGCGCAAGCCATGACCATCGAGGCACGTATTCGCGAACTGGGAAACCGTCACCGTAACCTGGATGCAGCCATCCAGAAGGAAACGACCCACCCGGCCACCGATCCGTTGTACCTCAAGTCGTTGAAGCTGCGAAAACTCAGGCTCAAGGAGCAGATCGCGGGGCTTGAGCGACAGAGTGGATAGCCAGCGCCACCCCGGACATGATGACGGCCCCGGAGATGCTCCGGGGCCGTTTTCAATGGGCCACAGGTACGGACTCAGTCGTCGGAGCCGAACACCGACTCGGCCGTATGGTGTTCGCGCTGTTCGGCTGCCTCGGGTTCGAACTCGGGCTCGGCCGGGGCCTCGGCGCCCGCGGCATCGAGGGTCGCGCCGCCCTTTTTGGCGTCCTCGCGCGCCTTCTTCTCGGCCGCCTTGCGGATCACCTCATCCAGGGTGATCTGGCTGACGAGACCGAGGGTGACGGGATCGACGGCCTTGATGTTGGCGCTGTTCCAGTGGGTGCGATTACGCACTGTCTCGATGGTCGCCTTGGTGGTGCCGAGCAGTTTGGCGATCTGGGCATCCGCCACTTCGGGGTGGTTCTTGACGAACCACATGATGGCGTCCGGGCGATCCTGACGGCGGGACACAGGGGTATAGCGCGGCGGTGCCTTGGCGGGCTTGAGCAGTTCGGCGTGGCGGCTGACCACGGCCTTCATACGGTAGTTGGCGTCGGCCTGGGCCCGGTCCAGCTCGTCGCGCGTCAGCTGACCGTTGACGAGAGGGTCGGCCCCCCGGATGTCGCGCGCGACGTCGCCGTCGGCGATCCCGCGAACCTCAAGCGGATGCAGCCCGCAGAAATCGGCGATCTGCTCGAAGGTCAGCGAGGAATTGTCCACCAGCCAGACCGCAGTGGCCTTGGGCATGAGAATGTCGGTCATGACGTCGTTCCGGTTCAGGAGGGCTCCGCAAGGTGGAGCCGGAAACAGCGGCGCCCGACCTTTCGGCCGGGCGCGGAGAGGTTTCGTATAGGCGCATTCGACCGAAAAGAAAACGACATATGGCGAGGCCATACAGCCACGGTTCATATAGGAGGTGTCACGGTCGGCTCATGGGGGTTTGGCCCCGACCGCAAGCTGGAGAAATGATGATGTTGAGTTTGGCTGGAGCGGCCGCCCTGTCGGCCCTGGCACTCGGTGGCCCTGTCCCCGTCGCCGATCAGGACCCTGTGGGGGCCCCGCGTGGAGGCTATCAGGATCCGCAGGCCGTATCCCCGCGCGGAAGCTACACGCGCACCTGCAGCGGCGACTATGTGAACCGGGGCCGTCTGTACGCGGATTGCCGGGACGAGCGGGGCCGCATCCGCGGGACGTCGATCGAGCTCAATCGCTGCGGTTCGTATGACATCGCCAACAACAACGGCCGTCTGGTCTGCGGCCCGCACCGGGGCGATTACGAGGATCGCGGCGGCGGCGGTGGCCGGGACGACGACCGGGGCGGTGGTGGCGGCTGGGGCCAGCGTGCCGAGGTTACCGTCTATCGGGACGCGGGCTTCCGCGGCGCCTCGACGACCTTCACGGGCGAGATGCCGAACCTGGATCGCACCGGCTTCAACGACCAGATCAGCTCCATGCGGTTCCGCGGCGAGTGGGAGGTCTGCACGGACGCCTATTTCCGGGGCAGCTGCCAGCGCTTTGACGGTGATGTCAGCAATCTGAGCCGCTGGGGTCTGAACGACCGCATTTCCTCGATGCGTCCGGTCGGACGGGGCGGTCGCGGGGACCGCTGGTAGTCAGTCGACGACCAGCACGATCTTGCCGATGTGCTCGCCTGCCTCCAGCCGGAGGTGGGCGAGACCGGCATCTGCCAGGGGGAAGGTGGCCTCGATCGGCGGCCGCACCTCGCCGCGTTCGACCCAGGGCCAGGCCGTCTCGCGGACGGCCGCGATCAGCCGGGCCTTTTCATCGGCGCTGCGTGAGCGGAGGGTGGAGCCCGTCAACACAATCCGCTTCAACATCAGCCGCATCAGGTCGATGTCAGCGCGCGCGCCGCTGAGGGTGGCGATCACCGACCAGCGTCCGCCCGGCTTCAGGACGGACTGATTGAGCGCGGCATAGTCGGCACCGACCATGTCGAGGATCACATCGGCGCCGCCGGCGTCGCGAATGGCCGCTTCGAGGTCGTCGGCCCGGGCATTGAGGCTGAGGTCGGCTCCAAGGGCGCGGGCGGCGTCCGCCTTGGCCTTGCCGCGCGAGGTGGCGATGACCCGGGCCCCCGCAGCCCTGGCCATCTGGATGGCGGTCACCCCGATACCGCTGGTGGCGCCATGGACCAGCAGGGTCTCTCCCGGCCGCAGACGCCCATCCTCGAAGACGTTGGCGAAAACGGTCGACAGGGTCTCGGGCAGGGCCGCCGCGGTCACGAAATCCATGTCGTCAGGCAAGGGGAAGATGTGCCGGGCATCGACCACGGCCTGATCTGCATAGCCGCCGCCGCCCAGCAGGGCGCAGACCCGGTCGCCGGGGGCCAGACCCCCTACGCCGTCGCCGAGCCGGTCGATCTCGCCGGCCACTTCCAGGCCGAGAGTTTCGGGCGCCCCCGGAGGTGGGGGGTAGCGGCCGTCGCGCTGAAGCAGGTCGGGACGGTTGATCCCGGCCGCGCGCACCCGGATCCGGACCTCGCCCGGGCCCGGCTCAAGGTCGGGCGCCCCGGCCAGCTTCAGGGCGGTGGCCGGGCCAGTGCCCCCCTCGACGATGATCTGTTTCATGGACCTGCCCTTGCAATCCTCCGTGTCCGGGCGTTCAGATAGACCTGTGAGACGCGTGAACCAAGGAGGCGGGCATGTTCATGGACGACGCCGAACCGCGGCCGCAGCGGGGTGACCTGGTCGCCCGACTGGCCCGCGAGGATCTGGACCTCTACTCCGTCGAGGAGTGCGAGCAGCGTATCAGCGAGCTGGAAGTGGAGATTGCGCGGGTGCGGACAGCCATGCAGGCCAAGTCGGCGCGCAAGTCGGCGGCCGATGCGCTCTTCAACTTCGGCTCGTAACGGCACGGCGGGCGTGGCATGACCGTTGCAGGCAGCCGGGAGGCCGGGCTTCGCGCGTGGCCAACGGGTTTAGCTGCGGGTACTGAGTGTTGATGACCGACGAAACGTCCATGCCCCACCCCCTGCCGGGTGCCACCGCCGGAGATCCGCGGCTGTCCGTGGTGGCAGAGTTCGCCGCCTCGGACCTGTTCGACCGCACCTTCCGCGAAGGCATGGAGCTGGTCGAGGAGACGGCGGCCTATCTGGATGGCGAGGGCCGGCGGGATTCCAAGCTGCTGTCGCGGTCGAGCGCCCTGGCCTATGCCGGTGAAAGCATGCGCCTGACGACCCGGCTGATGCAGATCGCGTCCTGGCTGCTGGTGCAGCGGGCGGTGCGTGAGGGGGACATGACCGCCAGTGCCGCCTGTGAGCCCCGATATCGCCTCGCCGCCCGCAAGGTCGAAGGGGAGGTCCCGCCGCCCGCCGACCTGCCGATCGCCCTGGTCGAATACGGTGTGCGGGCCGAGAAGCTGTACGACCGCATCCACTATCTGGACCGGCGCATGTACGTGGACGCCACCCCCCCCGCAGACACGCCCAATCCGGTCCAGAGCCAGTTCGACCGCCTGTCGGCCGCGTTCGGCGGCGGGCAGCCGGCCAGCTGACCGGCGAAGGCGCCTACGGCCCGACGTCGTTCGTATCGACGCGACCGTCCCGGACCGGACGGGGCAGGGAGACGGCGATGCCCAATGCCTCGGCCAGTTTCGCATCGCGGCTGTAGACGTCCTCGCGGAAGGCCACGCGTCCCTGACCGTCGACAAAGGCCGTCCAGTACAGCAGGCGGACGCCGATCTCGCGCCCGGTCGTCACGCGCGTGGTTCTGCGGCTGGCCTGGGCCGTGTCAAACTGCTGCAGCTTTTCGGGATCCGGCGAGAGCAGCAGGCGGGCGAACTCGACCGCATCCTGAACCCGGACGCAGCCGTGGCTGCGGTGGCGGTAGGCGAGGTTGAACGCCGCCTTTGACGGGGTGTCGTGCAGGAAGATGGCGTAGCTGTCGCGCAGTTCGAACTTCACATAGCCGAGCGCCGCCCGCGGACCGGCCCGCTGGATCACGGTGCCGTTCGAAATATACATGTCATTGGCGGCCAGGTAGGCCGGCCCCCGCGGCAGGATCTCGGTGCGGGCAATACTCGCAGGAACATACCAGGGCGGATTGGCGACTACCGAGGCGAACGGCCTTTCCAGACTGGGGGTCTGGTTCGCCGGTGTGCCGACGACCACGCGGTTCGAGTGAACCGGGCGACCATCCTTCCAGTAGACCATGATGGCGGCCGCAGTATTCACCTCGATCCGTTCGGGTTCGACGTCCCGGGCCAGCCAGCGGCGACGTTCGAGGTTGAGCGCGATCTGGCGCGCGCGATCCTCGGCCGAGGCCGACAGGGATTGCTGGGTTCCCGAGCCGATCCGGGCGTCGACCACCAGGCCGTGCCGTCCCTGGAAGCTGCGGACCGCGTCCTGCAACTCGGGGCCGTAGAAGTTGTCGGCCATGGCCAGCAACCGCTCGCCGGCTGCGGGGGCGAGGTCGCCTTCGGCCACCAGACGACGGATCAGGCGCGGTATGCGCGGGTCGACGGCGCCCGGTTCGATGTTGGCGCCCACCTGGAAGGTGGGCCAGCCGCCGTTCTCGCGGATCATGCGACGGTAGCGGACATAGCCGGCAGAAAGGTTGCTGTAGCCGATGTCGGTAGGGGCCAGCCCCTCAAACCACTCAACCAGACCGTTCGAGGCGAGGGCGCGATAGAGTCCGAGGGGCAGGTCGACGCGGTTCTTGCGCATCTCCCACAGATCCTCGACCGTCTCGGGCCGGATACGACCCTCGCTGAGCACGCGGGCGTAGCGCAGGGCTGCCGCAGTGGTGCGCATTTCCGACAGGGCCTGATCGGCGGCGAGCCCCTGGAAATCGAAGAAGTCGTATTCGGCCAGGCCATGGCGTTCGGCCCGCGACGCCGCGCTGCGCAGGCTGTCGAGGCGCGGCGCCGTCCACACGGGGGTCCAGCCGTTCATCTCATAGAAGACGCGAACGTCGGGCTGTTCGGCCGCCGGCAGGCGGGCCAGCTGGTCATTGAAGCTGTTGTAGAAGGCGACGGCTACCGGGTCGCGGCCGGGCGGAACGCCTTGCGGGCGGCCGGGCAGCGGGTCCTGGTCCACATTCCGGGCCTGTGCGGACTGCGCAGCGGCCATGATGGCGGTGGTTGCTGCCCCCAGACCCAGTTGTCGACGCGTGATCATTGTCCGTGTGCCGTCCACTTGTGCCGGAGCCCCGACTGGCATCCGTCAGCCTATAATCAACGCCAGCTTATCGACGTTCCAGACAAACAGAAAGCGCCGCCCCCGAGGGACGGCGCTCTGTGACTTCCGGGACGCACCTTTGAGGGTGCGGGACCGGATTACTTCTTCATGAAGCCGCCAAACTTCGAATTGAAGCGCGACACGCGACCGGCACGGTCCATCAGGTGCTGGTTGCCACCGGTCCAGGCCGGGTGCGTCAGCGGATCGATGTCCAGGTTCAGGGTCGCGCCCTCCTTCTGGTAGGTCGAGCGGGTCTGGTAGGAGGTGCCATCAGTCATCGTCACGGTGATGAAGTGGTAGTCGGGGTGGGTATCCGCTTTCATCGCGTTGGTCCGGTCTGTTCGGGCGCGGTGACGATGCCGACCGTCGGTGCGCAAAAATGGGAAACCCGCCGAAAGCCCGGCGGGAGAGGGGCGGCGTTTACACCGGGTGGCGATCCGGGGCAAGAGGCGCAGGCCATGACCCCCACTCCCGATCCTTACCGCGCCTCTTCCGATCCGGATTTCGAGGCCACCGGCCGTCCCGGCGCGGGCGCCCAGTTGAGCGAGCGCCTGAATGAGGCGGGTGAACGCCGGACCCGCCAGAAGGACATCCGCCCGCTGCTGCGTCTGTGGCCGTTTGCCGTACGGCATCGCGGCCATGTGGCCTTGTCGGTGTTATGGTTGCTGATGTCGACGACCGCGTCGCTGGGGCTGACGGTGACGTCGCGCGGCGCAATCGACAACGGGTTCGAGGCTGGTGGATCGCAGCTGAATTTCTGGTTCCTGCTGCTGGGTCTGAACGCCCTGTTTCTCGGGGTGGCCTCGGCGGTGCGGTATTATTTCGTGACGCGGACGGGGGAGCGGATCATCGCTGACCTGCGCACGGCCCTGTTCGGCCGGGTGTTGACCCTGGACCCCTCATTCTTCGTCCGGATGCGCACGGGTGAGGTGCTGTCGCGCCTGACGACCGACATCCAGCTTATCGATACCCTGATGACGGCCTCGATCAGCTTTGCCCTGCGCAATCTGCTGACGATGATCGGGGGGATGATCCTGTTGTTCGTGGTCAGTCCCAAGCTGATGGGGCTGGTGCTGCTGGTGCTGCCGCTGCTGATCGTGCCGCTGTTCCTGTTCGGGCGGGTGGTGCGTAAGCTGACCGTCGATTCGCAGGACCGGTTCGCCGAGGCGGTCGGATTCGCGGGCGAAAGCGTCGATGCCATCGAGACGGTGCAGGCCTTTGGCCGGGAGGCCTCGGCCATCGGGCGGTTCGATGCCGCGGTCGAGGCGGCATTCGGCGTGTCACTGAAGCGCATCCGGGCGCGGGCCTGGATGACGGCCATGATCATCACCCTGATGTTCGGCGGAGTGACGCTGGTGCTGTGGCTGGGGGCACAGGATGTGATCGCCGGGCGGATGACACCGGGGGCGCTGCTGCAGTTTGTCCTGCTGTCGGTGTTCGTGGCCGGTGCCGTGGGCGCGCTGGGGGAAAGCTGGGGCGATGTGCAGAAGGCCGCCGGGGCCATGCAGAGGGTGGACGAGCTGATGCGGGCCTCTCCTGACATCCGCCCGCCTGCCACCCCCAAGGCCCTGCCCGAACCTCCGGTTGGCGAGGTCGAGATGCGCGATGTCAACTTCGCCTATCCGGGGCGGCCGGACCTGCCGGCGTTGCGGGACTTCACCCTGTCGGTGCGGCCGGGCGAGACCGTGGCGCTGGTCGGGCCGTCGGGCGCGGGCAAGTCGACGGTGTTTCGCCTGCTGCTGCGATTCTACGACCCGCAGTCGGGCCAGGTGAGGATCGACGGTGTGGAGGCCTCGACGGTCGATCCGGTGGCCCTGCGGTCGCGCTTTGCCTGGGTGTCGCAGGAGGCGCCGCTGTTCTCGGGATCGGCCATTGAGAATATTCGCTTTGGCCGCGAGGACGCGGGGCTTGATGAGGTTCGCGCCGTGGCCGAGCGAGCGCAGGCGCTGGCGTTCGTCGAGGCCCTGCCCGAAGGATTCGATACGCCGCTGGGAGAGCGCGCTCGCAGCCTGTCCGGCGGCCAGCGCCAGAGGCTGGCCATTGCCCGGGCCCTGATCCGTCAGGCGCCGATCCTGCTGCTGGATGAGGCGACCAGTGCGCTGGACGCCGAAAACGAGCGGCTGGTGCAGGTGGCGCTGGACGAGGCCATGCAGGCGCGCACCACCCTGGTCATCGCCCACCGGCTGGCGACCGTGCTGCGGGCCGACCGGATCGTGGTCATGGACGAGGGCCGGGTGGTCGAGGTCGGCACCCATGCCGAGCTGGTCGCGCGCGGCGGCCTGTATGCCCGGCTGGCCCGGCTGCAGTTCCGGGCCGACTAGGGCAGCCGGATCAGGTCGCGCGCAGGATGGCGGCGATCTGGGGGTGCAGGTCCGGGTTGGCGACCAGGATCTGCTGGCCGTCGTGGACATTTCCGGTGCCGTCGATGGTTGTGGCGATGCCACCCGCCTCGGTCACGAACAGCAGGCCCGCCGCCACGTCCCAGGGCTTGAGATTGCGCTCCCAGAAGGCGTCGTAGCGGCCGGCGGCCACCCAGGCGAGGTCGAGCGCCGCCGAGCCCAGACGGCGGATGCCGGCAACCCGCTGGCCCATGGCGTGGATGTCCTTGATCGCCTGGCCGTGGCCGGTCTTGCCCATGAAGGGCAGGCCGGTACCGATCAGGCACTGGCTGAGGTCCTTGCGGCCGGTGACGCGGATGCGGCTGTCGTTCAGATAGGCGCCCTTGCCCTTCTCGGCCCAGAACAGCTCGTTCATCACCGGATTGAAGGTGACGCCCGCCACGATCTCGGTCGTGCCGTCAGGCGCGCGCCGTTCCAGCGCCACGGTGATGGCGAAGTGCGGCATGGCGTGCATGAAGTTGGTGGTGCCGTCGATCGGGTCGACGATCCAGGTGTGCGACTTGTCCGTGCCCTCGATCAGGCCGCGTTCCTCACCGAGGAAGCCATATCCGGGGCGCGCCTTGGTCAGCAGTTCGAACAGGGTCTGTTCGGCCTTGATGTCGGCGGCGGTGACGAAGTCGGCGGGCCCCTTTTTCGAGACCTGGAGCTGGGCGACCTCGCCGAAGTCGCGCAGCATCGGACGGGCGGTCTTGCGGACCGCGTCGATCATGGTTTGCAGAAGGGCAGAGGCGAGGGCCATGGTGTTCCAGGCAGTAGTGAATAGGCAATAGGCAGTAGGAAAGCAGCCGGACTACTGCCTATTGCCTACTGCCTCCAGATCAATCCGCGCGGCGGACGTATTCGCCGGTGGTGGTGTCGACCACGATCTTTTCTCCCGCGGACATATAGGGCGGGATCATGATGCGCACGCCATTGTTGGCGATGGCCGGCTTGTAGGACGAGGAGGCGGTCTGGCCCTTCACGGTCGGCTCGGTCTCGACAACCTCGAGGACGACCTGCTCCGGCAGTTCGAGGCCGATCGGACGCCCCTCGTGGCTCTCGATGACCACTTTCATGCCCTCCTGCAGATAGGGGATGCGGTCCTCGCCGACCCAGTCCTTCTGCAGTTCGATCTGCTCGTAGTTCTCGTCATCCATGAAGACCAGCGAGTCACCGTTGTCGAACAGGTAGGAATAGTCCCGCTGTTCCAGGGTGACGCGCTCGACCTTGTCTTCCGACCGGAAGCGCTCGTTCAGCTTGTTGCCGGTCTCGAGGTTCTTGGCCTCGACGTTGGCGAAGGCGCCGCCCTTGCCCGGCTTGACGTGGCTGGCCTTGGTGACGACCCACAGGCCGCCATTGTGCTGCAGGACCATGCCGGGCTTGATGGTGTTGCCGTTGATTTTCATAGGATCACAGGGGATGGAGTCTGGAGGCGCAGGCGCGCGCGAAATTCGGACGCGACCCCTACAGGCGCGGCGGTGAAAGGGCAAGCGCCGTGCAGCGGCCTCAGTCCGGCTCGACCCGGTTCGCCAGTCTGACGCCCGAGCCGAGGGGGGATGCCATCTTGCCCGCGCGGCCGTCCAATTTGCGGGCTTCATGAGCAAAGGCCGCCGCCATCCCGGCCGATGACATGGCCGCCGCGATCTGCAGTCCCCGACTGGCCGGGCGGAGTGCGACCCATACGGCGTTGACGACCTGGGCGGCGCCCCACAGGCCCAGCGCGCGCGTACGCTCCGCTCGCGCCGGGGCATTCCAGACTCGCAGGGCAGACAGGGTGGTCGCCGAAAACATGGCCGGCAGGATCAGCCCCAGCGAGCCGCGGGGGCGTTCGGTGATCGGCCTGTCGTCGCCGTGTCCCCGGCGCGGCCGGATCGAGGTATTGGCAAGTGCGGCCGCCGCAATGGCAAAGCCCACCGTCAGGCCCACACCCATCAGGACATGCGAGCCCCCACGATTGCGGGCGTTGATCAGGTCGACGGCTTCGTCGCGGACGTCATCAAGATCGATCATTCACTCTCCTCCAGGCTGGAGAGGGAATGACCCGGACCGGCGTCCGTTCCCGATCAGTTGGCCCGATCAGTTACCCGTGGCCCCCGCGTCGGTGACGATCTCCTTCATCGCCGACTGAAGATAGTTCTGGGCGCCCATCAGCTCGATCAGCTTGTGCTGGTTCTCGAGGAAGTCGATGTGCTCCTCGGTGTCAGAGAGGATGCGCATCAGCAGGTCGCGGCTGACATAGTCGCGGGCTTCCTCGCACTGGGTGACGGCGGCCGAGGTGGCCTTGCGGCTGTCGAGTTCAAGCTGCAGATC
>CAYNDG010000041.1:0-10786 GCA_964395805.1 uncultured Brevundimonas sp. | reverse complement strand
GAGCCGCCCGACATCGACGTCGACTTCGAGCACGAACGGCGCGAGGAGATCATCCAGTACATCTATGAGCGCTATGGGCGCGAGCGGGCCGGCATTGCCGCCACCGTCATCCGCTATCGCCCCCGCAGTGCCATTCGCGAGGTCGGCAAGGCGCTGGGCCTGACCGAGGATGTGACGGCTGTCCTGGCCGGCACACAGTGGGGCAGCTGGGGCACTGCCATTGCCGACGAGCGGGTCGAGCAGGCCGGTCTGGATCCCGCCAACCCCATGATCCGCAGGGCTGTGGACATGGCGGGGCGCATCATGGGCTTTCCCCGCCACCTGTCCCAGCACGTGGGAGGCTTCATCCTGACTCGCGGGCGGCTGGATGAACTGGTGCCGGTCGGCAATGCCGCCATGGCCGACCGCACCTTTATCGAATGGGACAAGGACGACATCGACGAGCTGGGTCTGATGAAGGTCGATGTGCTGGCGCTGGGCATGCTGACCTGCATCCGCAAGGCCCTGGACCTGATGCGTCTGCATGAGGGTATCGACCACGACCTGGCGACGGTCCCCGCCGAACAGGCCGATGTGTATGACATGTTGTGCCGGGGCGACTCGATCGGTGTCTTTCAGGTCGAGAGCCGGGCCCAGATCAATATGCTCCCGCGGCTCAGACCCCGCGTCTTCTATGATCTGGTGATCCAGGTGGCGATCGTACGGCCCGGCCCGATCCAGGGCGACATGGTCCATCCCTATCTGCGCCGCCGCGCCGGCACGGAGCAGGTTGTCTATGCCAGCCCGGCTCCGCCCCATGATCCCTGTGAGCTGCGAAAGGTCCTGCATCGCACCTTGGGCGTGCCCCTGTTCCAGGAGCAGGCCATGAAGGTCGCCATGGTCGCCGCCGAGTTCAGCGACCGCGAGGCGAACGGCCTGCGCAAGGCCATGGGCACCTTCCGGGGGGACGGCACCCTGCACACCTATGAGGACCGCATGGTCGGGCGGATGATCGAGCGCGGCTATGATCCCGACTTCGCGCGGCGCTGCTTCGAGCAGATCAAGGGATTCGGCTCCTACGGCTTTCCCGAGAGCCACGCCGCCAGCTTTGCCCGGCTGGTCTATGTCTCCAGCTACATCAAATGCCGGCACCCGGCCGCCTTCGCCTGTGCCCTGCTGAACAGCCAGCCCATGGGCTTCTATGCCCCGGCCCAGATCGTCCGGGATGCACAGGAACACGGGGTCGAGGTGCGGCCTGTCGATGTAAACCACAGCCAGTGGGACAATACGCTGGAGGGCCCGGCCGGGGCCCTGGCCCTGCGGCTGGGCATGCGCCAGATCGACGGCTTCCGTCAGGACTGGGCCACGGCGATCGGGGATGCCCGCACCCGTCCGTTCGATAGTCTTGAGAGGCTGATGCGCCGGGCGCGCCTTCCGGTCGCGGCGGTCCGCAAGCTGGCCGATGCCGATGCCTTCCGCTCGCTCGGCCTCGATCGGCGAGAGGCCCTGTGGGAAGCCCGGCGCCTTCCGGATGATGACGCCCTGCCCCTGTTCGCCGCCGCCAACACCCGCGAACTGGGGGAGGAAGCCGATGCCAACCTGCCCCGCATGGCGCTGGGCGAACATGTGGCCGCCGATTATCAGACCACCCGGCTCAGCCTGAAGGCGCATCCCATGGCCATCCTGCGCCCGACCCTTGACGCCGAGGGGCTGCTGACCTGTGCGGCGGTAGAGGCGAAACGCTCCGGTTCACGCGTCAGGACCGCCGGCATCGTCCTGGTGCGCCAGCGCCCCGGCAACGGCAAGGCCATCTTCATCACCCTGGAAGACGAGACCGGGGTCACCAATCTGGTCCTGTGGGTGCCGACCTTCGAGGCCCATCGCCGCATCGTCATGAGCGCCCGCCTGCTGGGGGTGGAGGGCGTAGTGGAAAAGAGCGTCGAGGGCGTGGTTCACCTGATGGCCCGGAAACTGTGGGACCGGTCATCCGAACTCAACCGCCTCTCATCTGACCACGCTCCGGTCATCCAGTTGTCCGGCGCCGACGAGTTTCTCCATCCCCAGCACCCGCGGAACCTGAGGGTCCTGCCCGGCTCGCGGGATTTTCACTGACGTCGGCCCGCCAGCACCCCCTCAAGGGCCGGAAATCGCCGGCACACACATAACCCTTTCACAATTCGCGCAACTATGTATTTTCAAGAAGCGTTGCCTCCGGATGCAATTAGGGCCCGGCAAGATGGACAGTTCTGACGTGATCGATTCCCCGCCGCCCCGGCCCCTGCGCATCCATGATCGCGCGCCCGACTTCAGCGCCCGCACGACCCGGGGCGAGAAGCGGCTGAGCGACTACCGGGGCCGGTGGCTGGTCCTGTTCTCGCATCCCGCCGACTTCACGCCCGTGTGCACCAGCGAGTTCATCGCCCTCGCCCGGCGGCAGGCCGAGTTCGCCGGCATCGGCTGCGAGCTCATGGCCCTGTCGGTCGACAGCCTCTATTCCCATCTGGCCTGGCTCAAGGACATCCACGACCGCTTCGGCGTCAGGGTCGAGTTCCCCATCATCGAGGATCCCTCGATGGTGATCGGTCAGGCCTTCGGCATGATCGGTCCGGACTCTCCGGACAGCACGACCGTGCGCGCGACCTTCGTCATCGATCCTTCGGGCATCATCCGCGCGATCAGCTGGTATCCCATGACGGTGGGCCGTTCGGTCGAGGAACTGCTGCGGCTCGTCCAGGCCCTGCAGGCCGCCGATCGTGAAGGGGCCTCGACGCCGGCGGGCTGGACCCCGGGCCAGGCCCTGCTTGAACCCGCTGCCACGGACCTGGACACGGCTCTCGGGAGCGACGATCTGTGGTATTTCCGGGAGCGCAAGGCGTGATCTCCGTCGATCCCGAAGTGATGGAGCAGCTGAAGTCAAAGGCCCCCCAGGCCGCTGACCTGCTTCGCCAGCTCGCCAACCCGAACCGGCTCCTGATCCTCTGCCACATCGCCCAGGACGAGCGGTCGGTGGGCCAGCTGGAGCAGGATCTGGGCATCCGCCAGCCGGGCCTGTCCCAGCAGCTTGCCGAACTGCGCCAGTCGGGGCTGGTCAAGACCCGGCGCGAGTCCCGCTCCATCTTCTATTCCATCGCCGACGACCGCGCCGAGGCGGTGATGGCGATGCTGTACGAAATCTTCTGCAAGGACGCCCGGGCGCTGACGCGCAAGGTCCGCGATACGGCCCCGGGCACTGTCGCGGGCGGGCAGGGCGATGCCGCCCGTTTTGCCCGGATCATGCCCGACCGCTGATCGCGCCGCACGCCCCGTCGACCGCCTCCACGAAGGCCGCGACTTCGGGCTCGACGTGGTACTCCCGCCAGGTAGCGTGAGCGACACAGGCGACCAGCCCGTGCCCCCGCAGCTTCTGCAGGTGCTGTGACACGCTGGACTGCGATTCGCCCGCCACCTCCACCAGTCCGGCCACGACGCACGGCCCCCGGGCGAGACGACGCAGGATCCGCCAGCGGACCGGATTGGCCATGGCCCGCAGCAGGCCGGCCACGACGGCGGCGTCAGGCCGGGCGGTCATCCCTCAACACCACATAGATGGCCGGAATGACCAGTACGGTCAGCAGGGTCGACGAGGCCAGACCGAACAGCAGGCTGATGGCCAGCCCCTGGAAGATCGGGTCGAACAGGATCACCGCCGCGCCGATCATGGCGGCGAGGGCCGTCAGGGCGATCGGCTTGAACCGGATGGCGCCCGCCTCGAGCAGGACCTCGCGCAGGGGTCTGCCGTCGCCGCCGCTGTGGCGGATGAAGTCCACCAGCAGGATGGAGTTGCGCACGATGATCCCGGCCAGGGCGATGAAGCCGATCATCGACGTCGCCGTAAAGGGCGCGCCGAACAGCATGTGGCCGATCACGATCCCGACCAGGGTCAGGGGAATGGGCGTCAGGATGACCAGCGGCAGCCGGAAGCTTTTGAACTGGGCGACCACCAGCACATAGATGCCGAGGATGGCGACCATGAAGGCTGCACCCATGTCGCGGAAGGTGACCCAGGTGATCTCCCATTCGCCGTCCCAGAGGATCGAGGGTCGGCTTTCGTCCTCCGGCTGCCCGTTCAGGCGGATGTCAGGCCGGGGCAGGTCGCCCCAGTCGGCCTCGCGGACGGCGTCTCCCACGGCCAGCATGCCGTAGATCGGTGCTTCGTACTGGCCGGCCAGTTCCGCCATGACCATGTCCACGTCGCGCCCGTCGCGGCGGTAGATGCGGGTCGAGCCCGCTTCCTCGCTCGCCGTCACCAGTTCGCCGAGGCTGACCAGCCGCCCACCCGATCCGGTCCCGGCTGCGGCCACCGGCGTGGCCGCCAGCGCCTCGTCCCATGTACGGGCCGACTGCGGCAGGACCACATTGATCGCGAGGGGATCGCGGCCCTCGCCCCGATGGGCATAGCCGACGGTCTGGCCGCCCATGACGGCGGCGATGGAGTCGAGCACGTCCCGCTCGCTGGCGCCGAAGCGCTCGATCTGGGCCCGGTCGGGCGTGAGGCGCAGGCGGGGCCGGGGCACGCCGTAGCTGTCGTCGACGTCGACGATGAACGGCACGGACTGGAACAGACCCTTGAGCCGCTCGGCAACGGCACGCCGCGTCGCCGCGTCCGGGCCGTAGACCTCGGCGAGAAGGGTGGCCATGACGGGTGGTCCGGGGGGCGCCTCGACGACCTTCAGCGAGGTACCGGCGGGCAGGTCCAGGCCGTCCAGCCGCTCGCGCAGGTCGAGGGCGATGGCGTGGCTGGCCCGGTTCCGGTGATGCTTGGGCGCCAGGGTGATGGACAGGTCACCCTGTTCAGGCTCGCCGCGCAGGAAATAGTGGCGAACGAGGCCATTGAAGTTGAACGGCGAGGCGGTGCCGGCATAGCTGTCGATGGCCTCGACCTCCGGAATGCCGCGGGCGACCGCGGCGGCCTCGCCGAGGACGCGCTGGGTGGTCTCGAGGCTGGCCCCTTCGGGCAGGTCGGCGACCAGCATAAGCTCCGACTTGTTGTCGAACGGCAGCAGCTTCACGGTCACCGCCTTCACATAGAACATCGACATCGACAGCAGGGTCGCGACGCCCACAACGATCAGGAAGGTCCAGGCCGACCGGCGCGTGGCGATCACCCGCCCGGCCACACGTCGGTAGATCCGGCCCAGCCGGCCCTCGTCGTGGCCGGCTTCCACGTGCCCGCCGGCCAGGGCCTTGCGCGCAAACCGCACCATCAGCCAGGGCGCGATGACCATGGCCACGAAGAAGCTGAAGATCATGGCCGCGGAGGCATTGATGGGAATGGGCGCCATGTAGGGCCCCATCAGACCCGAGACGAACAGCATGGGCAGAAGCGCGGCGACCACCGTCAGGGTGGCGACGACCGTAGGATTGCCGACCTCGGCGACCGCCTCGATGGCGGCCTGGATCCGGGGTCTTCCATCGTTCATGCCCCAGTGCCGGGCGATGTTCTCGATCACGACGATGGCGTCATCGACCAGAATGCCGATCGAGAAGATCAGGGCGAACAGGCTGACGCGGTTGATGGTGTAGCCCATCAGATTGGAGGCGAAGAGGGTCAGCAGGATGGTGGTCGGGATCACCACAGCGGTGACCAGCGCCTCGCGCCAGCCGATGGCAAATCCGATCAGGGCGACGATCGAGATCGTGGCCAGCGCCAGGTGGAACAGCAGTTCATTGGCCTTCTCATTGGCGGTCTCGCCATAGTCGCGCGTCACCGCCACGTTCAGGCCCTCCGGCAGGAGTGTGCCCTTCAGGCTCTCCACCCGATGCAGCACCGCTTCGGCCACGACCACGGCGTTGGCACCCTCGCGCTTGGCGATGGCCACGGTGACCGCCGGCGCCTCGGTCCAGTGGCCGGATTCCGACCGGGACCAGCGCGTCACCCGCGTCTGGTCGTCCGCGGGGCCGCGCACGACCCGCGCGACGTCGCGGACCGTGACTACCCCGCCCGACCGGGTCGGGACTTCCAGCAGTTCGATGTCCGTCACGGACTCAGGCGTCCGCCCGGCAATGACGGAGCGGACGCCACCCTCCTGACGCACATAGCCGCCGGGCAGGGCCCGGCTGGCCTGGCGGATGGTCTCCATGAGGGCGCCCAGCGACACCCCGTTCATCGACAGACGCGCAGGGTCCGGCTCGATCCGGATTTCCTCGGCCTGTCCACCGACGACGAAGGTACGGCCGACGTCCTCGACCTTGACCACTTCGGTCTGCAACCGGTCGGCCAGGGTCCGCAGGGTGGCCTGGTCCCAGCGGTCGCGATGCGCGTCGTCCGGCGAAAGCGTCAGGGTCAGCATCGGCACGTCGTTGATGCCCTTGGCCTGGACAATCGGCTCCGGCAGGCCCTGCGGCCATCGATCCATTTCGGCCCGCAGCCTCTCGTGAACCCGCACGACCGCATTATCCGGATGCGTCCCGACCTTGAACCGGGCGACCACCATGACGCGGTCGTCGTCGGCAAAGGTATAGACGTGGTCGACGTCCGGGATCGCCTTGACGATGGTCTCCAGCGGCTTGCCGACCAGTTCGACGGCGTCGGCGGCGGAAAGACCGGGCGCTGCGGCGATCACATCGATCATCGGCACGCTGATCTGCGGCTCCTCCTCGCGCGGGATGCTGATCAGCGCCAGAAGACCGACGGCGACGGCGGCCAGCAGGATGAGCGGTGTCAGCGGCGAGCGGATGAAGGCCTGCGTCAGGCGACCGGAAATGCCGAGGTTCATGGCGGGGCCCCTAATGCGCGGTGGTGGAGCGCGGGGCGGGCGGGGCGACACGATCACCCGCCCGCAGCCCGCCCAGGATCTCGACCGTGTCGGCATCCGGGCCAGGCGCGGTCTGGACCGGTGTCTCCTGACCGCTGGCGAGGCGCACATAGTCGACACCGAAGCGTGTCGAGATGAACCCCCGCGGAAGCAGGATGGCGCTGCGTTCGCCGACCGGCAACCGCACGCCGATCCGACGGCCGATCAGGGCGGCGTCGAGGCCCGAGGCGTCGATGTCCGCCACCACCTGCCCTCCCTCGACCGCAGGATAGACCTGGATGACCGTAGCCCGGATGGTCGCGCCGCCGGGGCCGTCGGGCGTCATCTCCACGACGCTGCCGACCCGCAGGGCCGAGGCCTGGCCTTCCGGCAGCTGAACCCGGACCACGGGCGGGCCCGAGGTGATCGTGGCGATTGACTGGCCCGGCATGACCACGGAGCCGACCGGCACATCGGCCACCAGCACCCGGCCGTTTCCGGGCGCCAGAATGGCACCCTGGGCCGTATATTCCTCGCTGGCCGCGCGCTGGGCCCGCGCCGCCTCCAGATTGCCCCGCGCCCCGCGCGCCGCAGCCTCGGCCTGGTCCATCCGGGCCCGGGCATAGATGCCCTGTTCGTAAAGGGTCCGCGTGCGCGACAGGTCGGCCTCGGCGCGTTCGGCCTCTGCCTCGGCGGCGCGGACCAGCGCGGCATAGCTGGCGGTCTCCAGGTGACTGCGGGGATCGTTCACCACGCCGATCACCTGGCCCGCGCGGACCATGTCGCCCTCGCGCACGGTCAGCCGGATCAGGGTGCCGCCCGTGCGCGCTGTGGCCCTGCTCATGTCACGGGTCGTGATTTCGCCCGCGACCGGCTTCATGTCTGTGACCGTCCGGCTTTCCACCGTGATCAGCTGCTCTGCAGCGGGCCGATCGACCGGTTCGGACGGGTGCGGGGCTTCACCACAGGCAGAGACGGCGAGCGCCAGCGTCGCAACGACCGCAGGGATAAGGCGGGGCAGGGGCATCGGTGGTGTCTCCGGGGGATCAGAGCGGTTGGCCGGTGGCCGGGTCGATGCGAACGGTCGGCAGGCCGGCCATCTTCCACGCCCCGATGCCGCCGGCCAGATGACGGTCGGCGGCCAGGCCGGACAGGCGGCAGGCGAGGACCGCCTTCATCGAGCGCATGCCCGAGCCGCACTGGAAGATCACCCTTGCAGGGTCGACCACGGCCAGCAGGCTGGTGGGGTCAAAGGTCGACAGGGGCAGGTTGAGCGCCCCGGCGATCCGCTCCGCGGCGAACTCGGCCGGCTCCCGGACATCGACAATCAGGGCCTCGCCGGCCTGCTGGGCGGCCAGTGCATCGCGGGCGGCGACATTCTGGATTTCGGGGGCCTCGGTCATGGGGGGCGTCTCCGGTCTGGGCTAACACTTATATGATTGCATATATTATATGTTGAATGTATAGGTCAAGCAGAACGGCCGGTCTGACAGGGCACGGCCGCGAGACATGAGGGAGCTCCGATGGGCCAGGCTGACAAACCCCACATCGTTGTCCTGGGCGCTGGCCTGGGCGGATCGATCGCCGCTTTCGAGATCAAGGACGCCGTGCGGGATCGTGCGCGCATCACCGTCGTCAACAAGGGACACAGCTACAGCTTTGTCCCGTCCAATCCCTGGGTGGCCGTCGGCTGGCGGGACCGGGATGCGATCGAGGTGGATCTGCGTCCGGTCATGAAGAAGCGCGGGATAGACTTCCTGACCTGCGGCGCATCGAAGGTGCGTCCGGCGGACAACGCCGTGGATCTCGCCGACGGCGGGACCCTGGCCTACGACTATCTGGTCATCGCCACGGGCCCCGAGCTGGCCTTCGACGAGATCGAGGGCCTCGGCCCGCACGGGGGCTTTACCGAGTCGGTGTGCCACATCGATCACGCCGAGGCGGCCAGCGAGGCTTTCGACCGGCTGGCGGCCAACCCCGGTCCGGTGATCGTCGGCGCCGTGCAGGGCGCCTCCTGCTTCGGCCCGGCCTATGAGTTCGCCCTGATCCTCGACACCGAGCTGAAGCGCCGCAAGGTGCGCGACCGGGTGCCGATGACCTTTGTTACCTCCGAGCCCTATATCGGCCACCTCGGGCTGGACGGCGTCGGCGACACCAGGGGGCTGCTGGAGAGCGAGCTGCGCCAGCGCCATATCAAATGGGTCACCAACGCCCGCGTGACCTCGGTCGAGTCCGGCATGATGCACGTCGAGGAGGTCGCCGAGGGCGGGGCGGTCAAGGCCACCCACGACCTGCCGTTCGCCTATTCGATGATGCTGCCGGCCTTCCGCGGGGTCCCGGCGGTCTACGGCATCGAGGGGCTGGTCAATCCGCGCGGCTTCATCCTGGCTGACAGCCATCAGCGCAATCCGACCTTCCCGAACGTCTATTCACTCGGCGTCTGCGTCGCCATCCCGCCGCTCGGCCCGACCCCGGTGCCCGTCGGTGTGCCCAAGACCGGCTTCATGATCGAGAGCATGGTCACGGCCATCGCCCACAATCTCAGGGACGAGATCGCCGGGAAGCCGCCCACCCACGAGGCCAGCTGGAACGCCATCTGCCTCGCCGACTTCGGTGACGGGGGCGTGGCCTTCTTTGCCCAGCCGCAGATCCCGCCGCGCAACATCAACTGGGCGGCCAGCGGCAAGTGGGTCCATCTCGCCAAGATCGCCTTCGAAAAATACTTCATCTCGAAGATCCGGCGCGGCGAGAGCGTGCCGTTCTACGAGAAGATGGCGCTGGATCTGATCGGCGCCCACAAGCTCAAGTCCTGATACAGCCCCGGGGAGTGTCCTCATGAATATCGATCGTGCCGTCATGGTCTTCGCCGGCCTCATCGTTCTGCTCGGCGTCGGCCTGAGCCTCACTGTCCACCCCTGGTGGATCGGACTGTCGGCCTTTGCCGGCTTCAACATGATCCAGGCGGCCTTCACGGGATTCTGCCCCGCCGCCATGGTCTTCAGGGCCCTCGGCCTCAGCCCGGGAGCGGTGTTCCGATAAGCCCGTCGGCGGTGACAGGGTCGTCGCGGCGTTCCGGCGACAGACGCTGGCCGCGAGCGGTCCCGGCCTGACCGTCATCGACTGCGCGCGGCGGCCGACGACGCGAGCTGCCGCTTCGTCAGGGGCGCCGCGCCACCAGATCGATCAGCGCCGAGGGTCCGCGGTGCGCCGGCCCTTCGTCAAGCTCGCTGTCGTGACTGACGAGATGCAGGAGCTCCAGATCGGCGAAGGCCGTGCGCAGGAGCGCCTCGGTATAGAGGTTCTCGATCTGGCCGGGCCCGCCGGTCCCGTAGGCCAGCTGCTCCGGTCGATAGCCCTGGAGCAGGAGCAGCCCGCCGGGCTTCAGGGCCGTGACCATGCGGCGGAACATGAGGTCGCGCGCCGCCGGTGGGGCGAACTGCACAAAGATGGCGACGACGACGTCGAACGCGGCCTCCGGCCAGGCCCAGGTCGCAAGATCAGCCACCCGGGCGTCGAGAGCGACCCCGCGGCGGTCGGCGAGGGCGCGGGCCTTGTCGACGGCGGTCGGTGAAATGTCGGTGGTGGTGACGCTGAGACCCTGCTCCGCCAGCCAGACGCCGTTGCGCCCGTCCCCGTCGGCGATGGCCAGTGCGGTCAGGCCCGGTTGCAGACGGGTGGCCTGGGCGGCGAGAAAGGCGTTCGGCGCCTCGCCGAACAGATAGCCGTCGGCGGCGTAGCGGGCGTCCCAGAACTCGCGCGTGGTCGGGTCCATGGCGAGCTGCCTACACCCGTCTCAGCGTTTGAGGAAGCGGGCGAAGAATCCCTGGCCCGGTTCGGGCGGATGGCCGGGACAGCGGGCGGACGGCGGATAGCCGCGCAGCACCTCCTCCACATGCCGGCCGCAGCCGGCCCATCCCATCTTGCCGCAGGTGCGGCACACCACAGCCCTGCACATGACGTTGCTCCTTCCTGCGGATCAATCTGCGGGTCGGCGCCAGTCCGCCGGCGCCGCCTTGCGCACATACTGCTCCGAC
>CAYNDG010000040.1:4765-10810 GCA_964395805.1 uncultured Brevundimonas sp. | reverse complement strand
GCCAGCGGCAGGGCCCCGCCCCCGGCGATCAGGCCCAGCTTGCCCCGCTGTGCCACCTCAGTCCTCGGGGAGGCAGAGCGGGCGTCGCGTATCCCGCCGGATGAAGGCGATGATCTCGGCGATCTCCGGCAGGTCGGCATAGGTTTCCGCAGCCGCGTCGATGCGCTGGGCGAAGGGCTGGTCCTTGCGCTCGAACAGGTCGCGATAGGCCGCCAGCAGGCGCCGCACGGCGGCCTTGTCATAGCCCTTGCGCTTCAGCCCGATCAGGTTGAGGCCGCGCAAGCGTGCATGATTGCCCCAGGCGGAGCCATAGGGGATCACGTCGCGTGTCACGGCAGCCAGCCCGCCGACGATGGCGCCCTGTCCGACACGTCCGAACTGGTGCACGGCACACAGGCCGCCCAGGAACACACGGTCACCGATCTCGGCGTGACCGCCAAGCGTGGCGTTGTTGGCAAAGGTGATGTTGCTGCCAACGATGGAGTCGTGGCCGACGTGGGCCCCGGTCATGAACAGATTGTCCGACCCGATCACGGTTTCGCCGGTGCCCTGCGGCGTGCCCCGATTGAAGGTGCAGTGTTCACGGATCGTGTTCCGCTCGCCAATCGTCAGCGTGACCCGCTCGCCCTTGTAGCCCGTGTGCTGGGGATCGCCCCCGATCACGGCAAAGGGATGGATAACCGTGCCCGCCCCGACCGTGGTGTCGCGCGGGATGACTACGTGGCTGACCAAACGTACCCCTGCCGCCAGTTTGACACCCGGCCCAACCGTGCACCAAGGGCCGACCTCGACGTCGTCAGCCAGCTCGGCCGAGCCGTCGACCCGGGATGTTGGATGAATCGCCATCAGCGGATCGGCTGTTCGACGGTGGACGCCATGGCGGCAAAGTCGGCCTCGGCGGCCAGCTTGCCGTCGATGAAAGTCTCGCCCCGGAATTTGAAGATGTCGCCGCGCTGTTTGGTGACCACGACCTTCATATGCAGCTGGTCGCCCGGGCGGGCGGGCTTGCGGAAACGCACGCCGTCGATCGACATGAACAGGATGACCTTGCCTTCGACCGCAACATCGAGCGATTTTGACATCAGGAGCGCGCCCGTCTGGGCCATGGCCTCGACGATCAGCACCCCCGGCATGACCGGATCAATGGGAAAATGCCCGGGAAAGAAGGGCTCGTTGTGGGTGACGTTCTTGATGCCTGTGATCGAGGTGCTCGCCACATAGTCTTCGGCGCGGTCGACCAGAAGAAAGGGGTAGCGATGCGGCAGGCGCCGCATCACCTCGGCATAGTCAATCCGGTCGTCTGCCATCTAATCCTCGCCTCAACCCTTGGTCTTGCTGACCTGTTTGGCCAACCAGACGGCTTCGCGCAAGGATTGACGGAGCGGTTTGGCGGGGTAGCCCGACCATGTTTCGCCGGCAGGGATGTCCGCCAGCACGCCCGCGCCGCCGGCCACCCGGGCCCCCTCACCGATCGTAATGTGGTCTCCGATGCCTGCCCGACCGCCGAACATGACATTGTCTCCCACCGTCACCGATCCGGATATGCCGGTGTGGGCGGCCAGCAGACCGTTCCGCCCGATCCGCACGTTGTGGGCGATCTGGACAAGGTTATCGACCTTGGTGTTCTCGCCGATCACCGTGTCGTCAAAGGCACCCCGATCGATGCAGGTGTTTGCGCCGACCGTTACACCGTCCTGAAGGATGACTCGGCCCAGTTGGGGGATATCGACCGGTCCGGCGCGGGACGGCGCCGCTCCGAACCCCGCCTCGCCAATGCGGGCGCCTGCGAGAATGCGAACGCGGTCGCCTATGAGCGCATGGGACAGGCTGACCAGCGGCCCGATATGGCAGTCACGCCCGATCTGGACGCCCGGCCCGATGACCGCATTGGCACCGATCCGCGTGCCGCGACCGATGCTGACACCTTGGGCAAGAACAGCCCCCGGTTCGACGACGACGCTGTCGTCCTCCAGCCATGCTGACGGTGTCGCAGAAGGCTCTGTGGCAAGGGGACGAAACAGCAGATCCGCGGCGCGGGCCCAGGCCGCCTGGACCTCGGGCGAGACGATCACCGCCGCCTCAGCCGGTGCCAGGTCGACCATCGCTTCAGACAGAATGACGGCCCCCGCGCGCGTGTCGCCGAGGGCCGCCTTCATCCGACGGTCAGACAGAAAGGTCAGGTCTCCGGAACCGGCCCGGGCGAGCGGGGCAACTCCGTAGATGACCCGGTCACCGCCCCGCACCACACGACCCTCAACAGCGTCGGCCAGTTGCTGGACCGTACGCGGAGGAAGGGTCTGGAAAAATCGGGCGTCCGGCATCCCTTCCCCGCGCGACCTATTGTGCCTGTTGCTGCACCGGCACCGGCATGCGGTTGAACGACAGCGACGGCAGCTGGGCGTTGAGGCGCTGGATCACCATGTCGGTGATGTCCATTTGCGGATTGGCTTCATACACCGCTTCCCCGCTGATCAGAATGCCACAGCCGCGTTCCTGATAGACAGCAACCAGGATGGGATCGACAGCGCGAGCGATCGCCACACGCTGTTGCGACAGCGTATACTCCAGTTCCTGTCCACGGGTCTGTTCCAGCTGCTCAGCCTCGGCGATACGCTGCTGGACGGCGCGGCTGCGCTGGGCGAACTGGTCCTGGGGAATGGTTTCCCTGCCCTGTTGAAGGGCCTGGATCTCGCCGCTGATTGTCTGGCCGTAGGGAGCCAGTTCATTGACGACTTCATCGGTCAGCCGGCGCATGCCCTGCTGCACCGATTGGCCGACCATCGACTGGGCCATCAGACGGGCATTGTTGTAGATGCACAGACCCGGGATGACCGGACCGGGGTTCTGCGGGCCGGCAGCCTGGGCCAGGGCCGGGCTGGCGGTCAGGGTCGCCAGGGCAACAGCGGCGATTGCGAACAACTTCATTGTCTTACTCACATGGCGGCGTCGGAAATGACGCCTATTAGAACTGGGTTGAGGTCGAGAACCGGAAGCTCTCGGTCTTGTCGTAGTCTTCGCGGGCGAAGATCTTGGAGATGTCGAACCGGATCGGGCCAACCGGGGCGCGCCAGTGGATGCTGATACCCGCGGACCCGCGGAGTTCGAGATCATCGACGATACGCGTGTTCCGCAGGCCGGTGACACGATCAAACAGATACCTGTCGTCGAGCACGCCAACGGTGCCCACGTCGGTGAAGAGCGAGGTTCTGATACCGTATTCCTCGGGCAGGCCGTTGGGGACGGTCAGTTCGAGCGTGCCGATGGCATAGAAATTCCCGCCGAGGGCGTCGGTCGTCAGGGTGTCGCGCGGGCCGATACCCGCCGTCTCGAAGCCCCGGAAGCTGTTGCCCCCCTTGAAGAACCGGTCGTTGATCCGCACGGGGTCACCTCCCCAGCCGGAGACATAGCCGGTCTGGAACTGCGCCGTGACAATCCATTCCGGCCGAATTCCCCAATAGGCCGAGGCCTCAGCCTCGGTGCGGATGTAGTTCACATCACCCCCGAGCCCGGCGATGTCCTGACGCAAGGTTCCAGCCCAGCCGCGGGTGGGACGGACAGGATCGTTCCGCCGATCAACGATGATGGTGTAGCCCGCCGATGAGTTCACGAACGACCCCACCTGATCGCAAAGAGCCGACGACCCCTGGCCCGAGTTGCAGAAGCTGGCCGGAACGATGACCTCATCAGCCTTCAGGAAGTAGCGGGTGCTGAGCAGGGTATAGCCGTTCAGCGGATAGGAGAGCCGCAGCCCCGCGCCGGTCGACCGGTAATCGTAGGACGAGAACTCACTCAGGTCGTAGCGCGAGTGGAAGACGTCGAAACCGGCCCGCAGATCGCGGCCCAGGAACTTGGGCTCGGTGAAGCGGAAATCGATGTTCTGGCGGAGCGAGCCCCACTCGATCCGGGCCACCACGGCCTGGCCCCGACCGCGGAAATTGCTCTCGGAAACACCCAGGTTGACCACGAAAGAGTCAACCGAGCTGAACCCGGCCCCGACCGAGAGCTCACCGGTGGGTTGCTCCTGGACCGTGACGTTGACCACCGATCGATCCGGCGCTGACCCGCGGACTTCCTCAATCTTCACGTCCTTGAAGAAGCCGAGACCGCGAAGATTGTTGCGTGACCGCTCGACGAGGGTGCGGTTGAACGCATCGCCTTCGGTCAGGGCCAGCTCGCGACGGATCACCGGGTCGATTGTTCTCGTATTCCCCACCACATTGATGCGCTCGACATAGACCCGCTGGCCCTCGCGCACATTGAAGGTGATATCGACTGTGTCGGTCTCAGGGTTGGGACGGTAGCTGGGCGTGATCTCGACAAAGGCGTAGCCCGCCGAACCTGCGGCAAAGGTGAGGGTGTCGACGGCCTGCTCGATCCTCTTGCTCTCATAGAGGTCACCCTCCCGGATGGGCAGGATCATTCTCAGGAAGTCCGCGTTCAGCCGGTCATTCTCGGTGACCACCTTGACTTCACCAAAATTGTAGCGATCGCCTTCGTCCACCGTCAGGGTGATTGTAAAGGCGCTGTTATCGGGGAGCAGTTCGGCAACCGCTGACAGCACGCGGAAGTCGTAATACCCGCGGTTCGTGTAAAACTCGCGCAGCTGTTCACGATCATAATCGAGGCGGTTCGGATCGTAGTTGTCGTTACTGCTGAACAACCGCCACCAGCGTGACTGTTTCGACACCATGACCTCACGCAGGTCGCGGTCCGAGAAGGCCCGGTTGCCGATGAAGGTGATGGCTTGCAGACCCGTCTCGGGGCCCTCGTCGATCTCGAAGATGACATCGACGCGGTTCTGTTCCAGCTGGACGATCTTGGGCGTAACGCTGGCAGAGATGCGGCCCGACAGGCGATAGAGCTCCACGATCTTGCCCACGTCGTCCTGGATGCGGGCCCGGGTGTAGATGCCGCGGGGTCGGATCGTGACTTCCTCGCGGAGCTTGTCGTCACCGATCGCCCCGTTCCCCTCGAAGATCACCTGGTTGATGATCGGGTTCTCAACCACCTCGACGATCAGGACGCCATTCTGAACGCCCATCTGGACGTCCGCGAACAGCCCGGTGCGGGACAGGGTACGCACGGCAACGTCCAGCACCACAGGATCAACCATGTCACCGGGACGGACAGGCAGATAGGACAGCACGGTGGCGTCCTCGATCCGCAGATTGCTGCCTCTGACCTCGATGGCCGTAACCATGACCTGCTGGTCCTGGGCCGGATCCTGGGCCGCTGGCGGCGTGGGAGCCGCCGGAACGTCCTGGGCGAGAACCGGACCCGCAAGTCCCGCACCCACGACAAGCGCAATGGCGCTGGCGCGACGGGCGAGGAGGGAGGAGCTCAGAAAGGAAGGCTTGTACATTGGGGGTCCCATCGGGGGCTGGCGTCGGCTCACAGGGCGAGCCCGCCGAGGAATTGGAACAGGTTCAGCTTTTGTAGATCGTTCCAGGTGGCGAACAACATCAAACCTGCCAGCAAAGCAAGACCGACCCTGAAACCGACCTCCTGAATACGGGCCGCAACGGGCTTCTTGGCAACAGCTTCATAGCCATAAAAAACCAGATGACCGCCATCCAGGATCGGGATCGGCAAAAGGTTTAGAAAACCAATTCCGATCGAAAGTATGGCAGCGAAACCGGTCATGGTCAGGAGCAGGTTGAACGCCGTCGCACCCGGATCCGGATTGGCCTCCACGGCGGCCGTGGTCAGGGCGCCCGAGGCCTTGGCGATGCCGATGGGGCCGCTCAACTGGTCGCCGCTCTCCCGACCCGAAAAGATGCGGCCTATATAGCGGATGCTGGTGGCGAGGACATCACCGGTCTGGGACACTGCCTCGCCGACAGCCGCGATCGGGCCGTACCGGACGTGCCGGACTTCATCCACGGCTGGGAGCAGGCCGAGCCCGATGCGACCGACCGAAATTCGACCGGCGACGGGATCAACGACCGTTTCCCGCCGGGGAATCGCGGTCAGAATCCGTTCCACCCCGTCCCGCTCCACCATGAAGCGCAGCCGGTCTCCGCTGCTCAGGGACACGATCCGCGT
>CAYNDG010000040.1:0-4665 GCA_964395805.1 uncultured Brevundimonas sp. | reverse complement strand
ATGCGGCCTTTCAGTTCATCGAGGCCCGCCTGATCGGGGACACTGGACGGGTCCAGGTCTCCCGCGAATTTTACATATCCTCCGAGGGGAATCCAGCCGAGACGCCACTCGATGCCATGACGGTCCGTGCGACTCAGCAGCCCCCTGCCGAACCCGATGGCAAATCGGTCGACCTTGACCCCGAAGGCCCTCGCCACAAGGAAGTGGCCCAGCTCGTGAATCGTAACGACCACGGTCAGAACCAGCAGGAAGGGCAGGATGTACAGTGGCACCTGCGCCAGAAAGTCCGTCATACCCCTGCTCTACTCCCCCTCTTCGATCCGGATCCGGATCCGGATCAGGCCGCCTGTCCTCGCCGGTCAAGGCACAACCGGGCGAGACGTCGCGCCTCCCGATCCACGGCCAGTGCTGCCGCACAGGCGTCTCCGGGAGACTCGTCGAGGCCCGACCTCGACGCCAGTTCAAGCGTGTCGGCTATGACTGCGGCAATATTGAGAAAGGCCAGACGGCGGTCAAGGAAGGCCAGCGCTGCGACCTCGTTGGCGGCATTGAAGATGGCCGGAGCCGTACCGCCGGTGCGCAACGCCTGCCGCGCCAGGTCAAGGGCCGGAAAGCGGGCCGTATCCGGGGCTTCAAAGGTCAGCCGTCCCAAGGCGGCCAGATCGAGGGTCGGCGCTTGCCATGGCAAGCGCGCGGGCCAGGACAGGGCGTATGCGATCGGCGTGCGCATGTCCGGCGGGCCCAGTTGGGCCAGGCTCGAACCATCGACATACTCGACCAGACTATGGATGATCGATTCCGGGTGAACCACCACGTCGATCTTCGATTCCGGCATGGCAAACAGCCATGCGGCCTCGATCATTTCGAGTCCCTTGTTGGCCAGGGTGGCGCTGTCGACCGAGATCTTGGCGCCCATGCTCCAATTCGGGTGAGCCACGGCCCGTTCGGGCGTCACATGGGCCAGTTCGGCCACCGGCGTCTGGCGGAACGGCCCGCCCGATGCCGTCAGAACAAGGCGCTGCACCGCCGCGGGGCTTTCGTGTGGAAAGACCTGATGGATGGCCGAGTGCTCCGAATCCACGGGCAGGATCCGGCCACCCGCAGCAGTTGCCCGCGCCATCAACGCCGGACCGCAGCAGACGAGACTCTCCTTGTTGGCCAACCCGACGATGGCGCCGGTACCCGCCGCCGCCCAGGTTGATCGGAGACCGGCCACGCCCACGATGGCGGCCATGATCCAGTCAGCCGGCCGAAGCGCGGCCTCGATCAGCGCCTCCTCCCCGGCGGCGACCGCGATCCCGGTGCCGGCCAGCGCATCCTCGAGCTCGGCCTTCAGCTCAGGCCAGGCCGTCACCACGAGCTCCGGGCGCCAGCGCCGTGCGGCCTGCGCGAGCCCGGCAATATTGCGCCCCCCCGTCAGGGCCGAAACCGTGAAACGCGCCGTCCCCGCACGCTCGAGCTCGTCCATCAGCGCAAGCGTCGAGCCGCCGACCGAGCCCGTGGCTCCAAGAATACTGACGCGGCGATCCATCACGCGGTGGCGTCCGTCAGAATAAACAGAAGGCGGGCGCCGGCCAGCACGACTGCGGCGAACATGAGACCATCAACGCGGTCCAGCAGCCCGCCGTGACCGGGAATGAGGCCGCCCGCGTCCTTGACCCCGAAACGCCGCTTGATGGCCGATTCCCACAGATCTCCGGCCATGGTTGCCAGTGCCGCGGCAAGGCCAAGCAGGAACCCCCACGCGGGATGCGGCACGTCGAGCGGAATGGCCCAGGCGATCACCCCGCCCGCCAGGGCGCCGGCGACAAGGCCGCCGATGAATCCGGACCAGGTCTTGTTGGGAGAATATCGCGGCCACAACTTGGGGCCCTTGAGCACACTGCCGACCACGAACGCCGCGACGTCGGCCGACCAGGCGACGACGAAAACGAGAATCGTCCAGCTGAGTCCAACTCCTGACTGGCCATCGCGGAGCCAGATCAGGAGAATGGCCGGCCAACCGAGGTAGAGCACGCCATAGGCCGCATCCAGGCCTTCCTGCCCCACCCGTTTCGCAAACAGGCCGGCTGCCGCAGCAGCGAACACCAGGGTGACGAGCGCCGGCGACATGGCCCCGGTGTGAGCGATGGCCGCTACCGCCACGAGCGCCAGGGCCACTGCCCAGAAGACCGGCGCTGCATTGGTAGGCGCGCTCATCTCCGCCCATTCCCGCGCCAGCAGGACACAGGCTGCCAGCATGATGGCGAGGAACCAGAGACTGCCGGCCCAGATGGCCAACACCGCCAACGGCGCCAGCACCAGCGCTGACACCACACGCATGCCCAGATTTCCGAACGGAATGACCATCAGGAAGCCACCGCCGCCAGTTCAGTCGCGCGTCCACCGAACCGTCGATCGCGGCGGCGATACTCGTTTACCGCGTCGTTCAGGGCGTCGGGACCGTAGTCGGGCCAGAGAATGTCCTGGAAGACCATCTCGGCATAGGCGGCTTCCCAGAGCAGGAAGTTGGACAGGCGCTGCTCGCCCGAGGTTCGAATGATCAGGTCGACCGGGGGGCCCCGGTGCGTCGACAGGGCGCCGTCAATGTCGGCCTCGGTGAAGGCGGGATCTGCCTCCCCGTCTCTGACAGCACGGCGAACCAGGCTGTTCGTGGCGTCGACGATGTCGGCCCGACCGCCGTAGTTGAAGGCGACCTGCAGCAGGAAACGGTCATTGTGGGCGGTTTCCCGTTCCGCCCGGTCGACGATCGCGGCGATGTCTTCCGGCAGACCCTCCCGGCGCCCGAGGATGTGAATACGAACCCCCTCCCGCTTCAGCCGGTCCAGATCACTGCCAACATAGGCCCGCACCAGCCCCATCAGGTCCGAGACCTCTTCGGCGGAGCGCTTCCAGTTCTCGGTCGAGAAGCCAAACACGGTCAGGCACCGGATGTGCAGCTCGGCCGCGGCCCGCACGGTTCGCTTGAGCGCCTGCACGCCCTCGCGGTGACCGACAGCCCGCGGCAGACCCCGCGCCGAAGCCCACCGCCCGTTGCCGTCCATGATCAGGGCGACGTGGGCCGGTCCCGTAACCGCATCGGTCCGGGCGTTCGAAGGCTCTGCGGCGTTGGGGGGCCCGGACGTCGTCACACCTGCATGATCTCGGCTTCCTTGACCTTCATCATCTCGTCGATGCGCTTGACGGCGGCGTCAGTGTCCTTCTGGACCTCGGCCTCCATCTTCTTCTGCTCATCCTGACTGATGTCGCTGGCCTTTTCCGCCTTCTTGAGATCGTCGTTGGCGTCGCGGCGCACATTCCGCACGGCGATCTTCTGCTGCTCGGCATATTTACCGGCCAGCTTGACCAGGTCCCGGCGCCTTTCCTCGGTCAGCGGCGGGATCGGGATACGCAGGGTCTGGCCATCGACAACAGGGTTGAGACCGAGGCCCGCCGCCCGGATGGCCTTCTCGACGGACACCACCATGCCCTTGTCCCAGACGCTGACGGTAATCATGCGCGGTTCGGGGACGCTGATGGCCGCAACGGCGTTGAGGGGCGACGTCGAGCCGTAGGCGTCGACCTGGACCGGATCCAGTAGGCCGGCGTTGGCCCGGCCCGTGCGCAGGCCCGCGAACTCGTCCTTCAGCGCACTGACCGCCTTGTCCATGCGGTCGCGATAGGTTTTCAGATCGGGCTTTGCCATGTCGGTCTCGCTCTCGTGGCTGTTCGTTCAGGCGTCGCTTCTAGCGCCCGACTGGATCACGGTGAAGGCACCTTCCCCACGCAACACCTTGTCGAGCGAGTCGTCCTCGCGGATCGAGAAGACAACGATGGGGATGCCGCTGTCGCGCATCAGGGCCACGGCCGAGGCATCCATGACGCGCAGGTCCCTGGCCAGCACATCATGGTAGGTCAGGGTTTCATAGCGGGTGGCCGACGAATCCTTCTTGGGATCAGCGCTGTAGACGCCATCGACACTGGTACCCTTAAGCAGGGCATCGCAGCCCATTTCCGCAGCGCGGAGCGCGGCCCCCGAATCGGTGGTGAAGAAGGGCGCGCCGACGCCGGCGGCAAAGATCACGACCCGGCCCTTTTCAAGGTGCCGCAGCGCGCGACGGCGAATATAGGGCTCGGCTACCGCATTCATCGTCAGGGCGCTCTGGACGCGCGTCTGCACGCCCATCTTTTCAAGCGCCCCCTGCATGGCCAGCGCATTCATGACGGTAGCCAGCATGCCCATATAGTCGGCGGTGGTACGTTCCAGCCCCGCAGCGGCCTTGGACACGCCCCGGAAAATGTTTCCGCCACCGATGACAAGGCAGATCTCGACGCCCTGGCGCGCCACGCGGGCGACCGCTTCAGCCACCGATTCGACGGTGCCGATATCGATGCCGAACCCCTGATCGCCCATCAGGACCTCGCCCGACACCTTCAGCAGGACGCGCTTGTATCGATATCCGGATGAGGGGTCAGGCATGTCGTTTCCGTCAGCAAGAGATCGCCCGTCGGACAGGCGACCATAAAGAAGGGGCGCGTGGGCCTTCAAAGCCCAACGCGCCCCCGTATGCAACGCTCCGATCACAGATCGGAACGGTATTCGACCAATCGGGCCTTAGCCGGCCGTCATCGAGGCGACTTCGGCAGCGAAGTCCGGTCCCTCGACCTTTTCGACGCCTTCACCCA
>CAYNDG010000039.1:0-10844 GCA_964395805.1 uncultured Brevundimonas sp. | reverse complement strand
TTTGCGCCCGGGGGCGCGTCGCTGCACAACCGGATGAGCGGCCATGGCCCGGATCAGGCCACCTATGAGGCGGCGATCGCGGCGGACCTCAAGCCGCACAAGATCGACGGCACCCTGGCCTTCATGTTCGAGACCCGCGCGCCGATCCGCGTCACGAAATGGGCGGAATCCAGTCCCCTCATGCAACTGGATTATGACGACTGCTGGTCCGGTTTCGACAAGGGCCAGGTCTGAGAGCCGAGGGAGAATCCGCCTTGATCCGTGTGATGCTGATGACCGGTGCGCTGGTTCTGGGAATGGGACTTTCGTCCTGCTTCGGGGGAGGGCCCACGCCGGAGCAGCGGGCCGAGGCGCAGTGCGCGGCTGACGGCGGCAAGATGCAGCGGGTGGGCCGGATGCAGAGCCTGCAGTGCGTGCTGCAGTATGCCGATGCCGGAAAGACCTGCACCGATGCGGCCCAGTGTCAGGGCGAGTGCCGCGTGCCCGGCAGCGTCATCGTTGAGGACGGGCGGGCTGTCGATGGACAGTGCACTGCCGATTCCAATCCCTTCGGCTGCTATACGCGGGTCCAGAACGGGCGGGCGACGGCGGCGATCTGCGTCGACTGACCGCCCCGATATCCCTGCACAGGCATCCCTGCACAGGCATCCCTGCACAGGCATCCCTGCATAAGAAAACCGGCCGGAGATTGCTCTCCGGCCGGCTCTTTATTGTGGGTCCGCAAAGGACCGTCGGGGGCCTCCGGAGAGGCCCCGTCAGGATCAGTAGCGGACGCGCAGGGTCAGACCATAGGTGCGCGGGGCACCCAGGAAGGCGTCGATCGTCTGGGTGTCCAGGGCGGGGTTGTAGAAGGTCCCGTTGGGCTGGACGGTCGACTGGAACGCCGAGCCTTGCAGCGGGGCATTGTAGGCGACCTGGATGTACTCCTCGTCGGTAAGGTTCTGGGCCCAGATGTCCAGCATCCAGCGCTCGTCTTCCGAACCGATCGAGATCCGGCCGTTCACCAGGGTGTAGGCGTCCTGTTGCTTGGTCGGCAGCAGGTCCGAGCCGGTGTTGTATTCGCTCATGTACTTGGCCGACAGGGCGAAGCCGCCGCGCACGCCGTTGCCGAGGCTGCGATCATAGTTCAGCGAGGCCGAACCCGACCATTCCGGAGCGAACGAGGCCGTGGCCCCCGGCAGCAGCGAGAGCTGCGGGAAGTTCGCCGGATTGGCGAGGTCCGCGGCGACGAAGTTGCCGTACTGGGCGTCGGTGTAGGTCAGGCCGCCCGACAGGCTCAGCCCCTCGATCGGGGTGAACCACAGGAAGTCCGCATCGACCCCGCGCGAGGTCAGCTCAGGGATCGACTCCACGACAAAGGCCGTGCCGAGGAATGTGTTGAGCTGGAAGTCCGAGAACGTCTGGTCGAAGTAGGTGGCGTTCAGCAGCAGGGTGCGGTTCAGCAGGGTCGTCTTGACGCCGGCTTCGTAGCTGTCGACCACTTCCGACGGGAACAGCAGGCTGGCGGTCGGGGCGATGCCCGACTGCACGCGGTCCAGATTGTATCCGAAGCTCTTGTAGCCGCGAGCGTACGACACATAGGTCATGACCGAGTCGTTCAGCCGGTACGAGGCCTTGATGGTGCCGCTCAGCTCGCTGTCATCGAAGGACTCCGAGACGTTGCGGTTGTTGAACGCCGAGTTCGACCAGGGCAGGCAGAAGTTGCCAAGGATGGCCGGTGCGCTGGCACCGAGGAGGCCGCCGATAGCGGCAGCATTGGCCAAGGCGGCGTTACAGGTGTTGCCGTTGCCGTTGACGTTCCTTTGCTGACCTTCGACGGACTTTTCGTCCATCGTGTAGCGCAGGCCCAGGGTGATATCGAACTGGTCGGTTACCCTGAAGGTGTTGTTGGTGAACAGGGCGATCGAGGTCGTTTCCTGTTCGTAGGTGTCCGCGTAGCCCGCGCCGAGCGTGAAGCCGATACCGCCGCCGTTGGATGCGCCGCCGGTGGTCAGGCAGGTGTTCAGGCCGCCGACCGTCTGGCCGACGCGGGTGAAGCAGCCGATGCTTCCGGGGCTGATGGCCCAGCCCGGGTTGGCGGCGTTCAGGCGGGCGGTCAGCAGGAACGACAGGAACGGCGTATAGTCGGCGCCATAGTTCCAGGCATCGGCCCGGGTAATGTCTTCCTTGGTCGCGAAGAAGCCGACCAGCCAGTCCAGACGGTCGGTCGAGCCGGCCAGGCGGAACTCCTGGGTCAGGTTCTCGACGCCGTAGCCGTACTGGCCGTCATCGAAGCGATAGGCGATGTCGGCCCCGGTGTAGTCGATGTCCTGGCCCTGGTCGCCGGTCCAGTTCCGCCACGACGTCAGCGACGTCAGGGTGGCGTTCATCGACGGCATGTCGAAATTGGCCTCCAGCGACACGCCGCGATCCTCGATCTTCTGGCCGGTGCCACGGTTGGCATAGGCGAGACGCGAGAAGGGCAGGGGGCCAAAGCCGGCGGCCGGCGGGGTCTGGCCCGTGCCGGTCGAGAGGCCGTCAACAAAGGGGTAGGTCGGCCCGACGCGGGTCTGCACGCCCACGCAGCAGTATTCGCTACGCTTCGTGTAGTCGGCGATGAAGCGGAAGGAGGCCGTGTCGCTCGGCAGCCACAGCAGCTGGCCGCGGACGGTCCAGTAGTTGCGGTTGGCGTCGTCGGTCGCGGTGCGCGGACCATCGCCCGTGTCGACATCGTACAGGCCGTCGCGCTCGCTGACGCCGGCGTACAGGCGCATCGCCAGGGTGTCGCTCAGCGGTCCGGTGACCGAACCGTTCAGGGCGCGGGCGCCGTAGTTGCCGACGGTTACCTCGGCATTATAGCCCGGCGTGAAGGACGGCTGCTCGGTGATGATGTTGATAACGCCGGCCGAGGTGTTCTTGCCGAACAGCGTGCCTTGCGGGCCCTTCAGCACCTCGATCCGCTCCAGTTCGCCGAGGTCGCCGAAGCCGACCGAGTTGCGCGAGCGGTAGACGCCGTCGATGACCACACCGACCGAGCTTTCCAGGCCGGGGTTGTCCCCCACGGTGCCGACGCCACGAATACGGGCGGTGGTCGAGCCTTCCGAAGAGGTCGAGGTGACCGTCATGCCGGGGGTCAGGATCTGCAGATCCTTGATGTCATTGACGCCCGCGTCCTGCAGGATTTCCTGGGACAGGGTCGTGACCACGATCGGCACGTCCTGAAGGTTCTGCTCCCGCTTCTGGGCGGTCACGATGATGTCGTCGACCGTGGTCTCCTGTGCCGATGCGATCCCGGCAAAGCCGAAGGTCACGGCACCGACGACGGCGGCGGACGCGGTGGTACGAAGAAGGGTAGTGAGGCGCATGATGGCTCCCGGCTTGATGCCCGACAGCGCATTGTGCCCGCCGGGCCGTTTCCTGATCCCGTGGACCTGCCCTTCTTTCGGGGCGAGGATCCTCCAACCGTTGGCGTAATCCAAGCGGGGGCCAGCGACAAGCAGGACCCCCGGTGGCGGTCGTGTTTTGGCCCCGTCCCTGACCGAACTGTGACGCAAAAGCGACAGAACCTGATGACCTTAGGTCAATATTCGTGCGGCGCGCGACAGTATCCACGCGCCGCAGGGGTAAAATCCTGCTCTGGAGCCGGGTTGCGACGGGTGGCCGGATGGTGCCCTTGCGACCGGCCGGGTGCGGCGGGACTGCGACATTTTTTTGCAGTGGGGGAGAATTTCCGGGAATGAGCGTCTAGAAGAGCGGCCCGCGCCCCGCCTGTCCCCTGCTTCCGAGGCCGTCCTTGCTGTTTCTGCTTGCCCTTCTGCCCCTGCTGGGGGCCCTGGCGCCCGCCTTGGCCATCCGCTTCGGGCGCCATGCCTGCGCCCTGTCCGCCGGGGCAGTCACGATGGCGGCCCTGATCGTTCTGGCGGGGCTCGCACCGGGCGTCATGGCGGGAGACGTGGTTTCGGCCAGCGTGCCCTGGATACCGGCGCTCGGCCTGAACGCCAGCCTGTTTCTGGATCCCCTGGGTCTGATGTTCGCGGGGATGATCCTCGGCATCGGCCTGCTGATCATCATCTATGCCCGCTTCTATCTGGCCGCCTCCGACCCGATGGGGCGCTTCTTCACCTATCTGATGCTGTTTCAGGGAGCGATGCTGGGCATTGTCCTGTCGGACAATGTCCTGCTTCTGCTGATCTTCTGGGAACTGACCAGCCTGTCCTCCTTCCTGCTGATCGGCTTCTGGCGGCATTCGCCCGAAGCGCGGCAGGGCGCCCGGATGGCCCTGTTCATCACCGGCGGCGGGGGTCTGGCCCTGATCGGCGGCCTGTTGATCCTCGGCAATATCGCGGGATCCTATGAGCTGACCGTGATCCTCCAGCAGAAGGATGTGATCCAGGCCTCGCCGATGTACATGCCGGCACTCCTGCTGATCCTTGGCGGCTGCTTCACGAAATCGGCCCAGTTCCCGTTCCATTTCTGGCTGCCGCACGCCATGGCGGCCCCGACGCCGGTCAGCGCCTATCTGCATTCCGCCACCATGGTGAAGGCCGGGGTCTTCATGCTGGCACGGCTGTGGCCGGTTCTGGCAGGGACGGACGCCTGGTTCCTGATCGTGGCGACCACCGGCCTGGTGACCATGGTGTTCGCCGCCTGCGTCGCCCTGTTCAAGGATGACCTCAAGGGGTTGCTGGCCTATTCAACGATCAGCCATCTGGGCTTTCTGACCATGCTGTTTGGCATCGGCACCCCGATGGCGGCGCTGGTGGGCGTTTTCCACATCCTCAACCACGCGACCTTCAAGGCGGCGCTGTTCATGAACGCCGGCATTGTCGATCACGAGGCCGGCACGCGCGACATCAGACGGCTGGGCGGACTGTTCGGCCTGATGCCCATCGCGGGTACGCTGGCGCTGATCGCCGGCCTGTCGATGGCGGGCGTGCCGCCGCTCAATGGCTTCATTTCAAAGGAGATGATGCTGTACGAGGCCGCCGATACCGTCTGGCTCAACCAGGCTTGGGTGTTCCCCGTGCTGGCGACGCTGGGGGCAACCCTCTCGGTCGCCTATTCCCTCCGCTACATCATGCACGTCTACTTCGGAAAGCGCCGCGAGAGCTATCCGAAGACGCCGCACGACCCGGGCGTCGGCCTGTGGGGGCCGCCGGCGGTACTGGTTGCGCTGGTGGTTGCCATCGGTCTGGCGCCTGCGCTGGTGGCCGGCCCGCTGGTGAACCGGGTCGCGGGGGCCGTGACGAACGGTGCCGTCGAACCGGTCAAGCTGGCTCTCTGGCACGGCGTGACTCCGGCCCTGTTCATGAGTGCCGCCGCCATCGGCCTGGGCATCATGGTGCTTATCGGGCATGGACGCCTGGACCGCCTGTGGCAGGCCGCGCGCCTGCCGGAGGCCAAGACCCTGTTTGACGCCACTGTCCTCGCCGCCGTCAGAGGCGCGCGCAAGGGCACGGACCTGGTGCAGAACGGCTCACTCCAGCGGAGCATGGTCGCGCTCATCGGCACCGCCGTGGTGGTGGGCATTGCCGGCTTTCTCTCCGCCGGACATATCCCGGGGGAGCGGCCCGGCGTGCCCGCGTCACCGGCGGCCGTGGTCGGATGGATCACCCTGATCGCGGCGACGGCCATGGTCGTCCTGACCCACAGGGCGCGGTATGTTTCGCTGATCTACATCGGCATCGTGGGGCTGATCATCTCCATGGCCTTTGTTCACCTGTCCGCCCCCGACCTGGCCCTGACTCAGATCTCGGTCGAGGTGGTCACCATCCTGCTGATGCTGCTGGCGCTGAACCTGCTGCCCAAGGAGACGCCGGTCGACAGCCGGCCGTGGCGGCGGGTCCGGGACGGGGTCTTGGCGGGGGCCGCCGGTCTGGGCGTGGGCGGGGCCGCATGGGCCATCATGACCCGGCCCCTCGACAGTATCTCGACCTATTTCTGGGAGAACTCCTATTCCGGCGGCGGCGGGACCAATGTCGTCAACGTCATCCTCGTGGATTTCCGGGCCTTCGACACCTTCGGCGAAATCATCGTTCTGGGCGTGGCGGCGCTGGGTATCTTTGCCCTGCTGGAGACGGTCGGGACCGGACCCAGCGGACGGCGGCTGGCGCTGTGGAAGCCCGATGCGGTGCGCTCGCCCGAACATCACCCGATGATGCTGGTCGTGGCCACCCGCGTGGCCCTGCCGCTGGCGGTGATGGTCGCCCTGTACATCTTCCTGCGCGGCCACAACCAGCCGGGTGGCGGCTTCATCGCCGGTCTGGTCGTCGCGATCGCCATACTGATGCAGTACATGGCCTCGGGCTTCACCTTCGCGGACCAGCGGCTGCGGGCGGACCACCATTCCATGATCGGGGCCGGGGTGCTGGTCGCGGGGCTGACCGGCCTTGGCGCATTGGCGTTCGGGGCGCCCTTCCTGACCAGCGCCTTCGACTATTTTACCCTGCCGGTGATCGGTGAGTTCGAACTGGCGACCGCCATCCTGTTCGATATCGGCGTGGCGCTGACCGTGATCGGAGCGGTCATGCTGGCCCTCGCGCAGCTGTCCCAGGTCGCCCAGAAGGCCGAGAAGGATCCGACACCCGACACCGAGACAGCGATGGATGTCGATCCCGCGCGCAATGCGCCGCCCGCCGCCGCCAGGGAGGCTGACCGATGACCATGGAACTGCTGGTGGCGTCGGCCATCGCCTTCCTGACCGCGGCCGGGGTCTATCTGGTTTTGCGTGGGCGGACCTTCCCGGTCGTGTTGGGGCTGGCCTTCCTGTCCTATGCGATCAACCTGTTCCTGTTCGCCATGGGCCGGCTGGTGATCAACCGTCCTCCCATCTACGACAAGGCGGCGGAGGCCTTCACCGACCCCCTGCCGCAGGCCCTGGTGCTGACGGCCATCGTCATCGCCTTCGGCATGACTGCCTTTGTGGTGGTGCTGGCGCTCAGGACCTTCCTCGAGACCGGAACGGACCAGGTTGACGGGCGCGAAGACGGGGAGGCCCGGCCGTGAGCCCCCTTGTCTCCTACCTGGTCGTCGCCGCCGTCATCCTGCCGACCCTGCTGGGTGCGGTCACCCTGCTGGCCCTGAGGCACCGGCTGGCACTCTCGCGTCTGGTCTCGATCGGGTCGTGCGCGGCCCTGGTTGTCGTGGCCGGAGCCCTGACCGTGCACGCCTCGGGCGGCACGATCGAAAGCTATGCCCTCGGCAACTGGCGCGCCCCGTTCGGCATCGTCCTGGTGCTGGACCGGCTGTCGGCCATGATGTTGCTGCTGACGGCGGTGCTGGCGCTGGCGGTGATGATCTATGCCGTGGTCAGCGGGATCGATCGCAAGGGGTGGCATTTCCACCCCCTGTTCCAGTTTGTTCTGCTGGGCCTGAACGGCGCCTTTCTGACCGGCGACCTGTTCAACCTGTTCGTCTTCTTCGAGGTGTTCCTGATCGCGTCCTACGGCTTGTTGCTCCACGGTCAGGGCCCGGCGCGGCTCAAGGCAGGCGTGCAGTATGTCGTCATCAATCTGGTCGGCTCGACGCTGTTCCTCGTCGGGGTGGGCCTGCTTTACGGGGTGACGGGGACGCTCAACATGGCCGACATGGCGGTCAGGGTCGCGGCGGCCTCGCCCGGCGACCAGGGGCTGATCGCGGCCGGGGCCCTGGTGCTGACCGTGGTGTTCGCGCTGAAGGCGGCGCTGATCCCGCTCCATTTCTGGCTGCCGGGGGCCTATGCCGCGACGAGCCCCGTGGTTGCCGCCCTTTTCGCCGTCATGACCAAGGTCGGAGCCTATGCCATCGTCCGCACCAGCACGCTGATTTTCGGCGAGGAAGCGGGCGCCCTGGCCTTTCTCGCCGGCCCTTGGATCCTGCCGGCGGCCCTGATCACGACCGTCATCGGCTTCATTGGCCTGTTCGCTGCCCGCAGCGTGAGAGAGATGGCGGCCTGGTCGGTGATCGGTTCCATGGGCGTGCTTCTGAGCGCCATTTCCGTGTTCCGGGTCGAGGCTCTGGGGCCGGCCCTCTATTATGTGCTGCACTCGACCCTCGCGGCCGCGGCCCTCTTCCTGTTGGCCGACATGATCGCCAAACGGCGCGGCGAGCAGGGCGACGCCCTGACGCTTGCTCCGCGGTTCTGCCAGTCCGAGGTGCTGTCCGGCCTGTTCTTCCTCGCGGCCATCGCCGTTGCCGGCCTTCCGCCGCTGTCCGGCTTCATCGGCAAGCTGCTGATCCTCGACGGCGTACGGGCGGTGCCCGAGGCGCCCTGGATCTGGGGCGTCATCCTGATCACCACCCTGATCGGGGTGCTGGCCTTTGCCCGCGCGGGCAGCCGCATCTTCTGGAAGAGCGCCTCGGTCGACGGGACGATCCCGGTGCGCGTCCTCAGGGGGCGTTGGGGAGGCGTGGGGGCGGCGGCCGGCCTGCTGGCCCTGCTGGCGGCGCTGACGGTGCTGGGCGGGCCGGTGACGGCCTATACCGGCGCGACCGCGACCCAGTTGTTCGATCCGCAGCAGTATATTGACGCCGTGCTCGGCGAGACGGCGGGAGGTCGCCGATGATCCGCCGCCTGTTCCCTCACCCGGCCCTGAGCGCCCTGCTGGTGGTCGTCTGGATGCTGCTGGTGAATGAATTCACCTTCGGGGCCCTGTTCCTCGCGCTGGTGTTTGGCCTGCTGGTGCCGTTGGTCACCAGCCGCTTCTGGCCGGACCGGCCGAAGGTGCGCTTCGGTTACGATGCGGCGGCCTACCTCGTGGTGGTCCTGTTCGACATCGTGGTGGCCAATTTCGAGATCGCCTGGATCATCCTGACCCGGCGCAACCGCGATCTGCGCTCGCACTGGCTGGTGGTGCCGGTCGAACTGCGCTCGGCCGAGGCGATCACCGTGCTGGCGGGGACGATCAGCCTGACGCCCGGGACGGTCAGCAGCGATGTGTCGGCAGACGGTCGGTGTCTGCTGGTGCACGCGCTGGATGTTGCCGACCCTGCGGCCGAGGTCGCCCGCATCAAGCAACGCTATGAAGCCCGTCTGCTGAAGGTGTTCCGATGACCGGATCCATCCTGTCCTGGGCCCTGGGGTTCGCCCTCGCCTGTATCAGTCTGGCGCTGCTGCTCAGCCTTTACCGGCTGGTGCGAGGGCCGACGTCGGGGGACCGCATCCTGTCGGTCGACACCCTGACCATCAATGTTATCGCCCTGATCGTGGTGTTCGGCGTGGCCGAGGCCACCCAGACCTATTTCGAGGCCGCCCTGCTGCTGGCCATGGTGGCCTTCGTCGGAACGGTCGCCTACTGCAAATTCCTGCTGCGGGGAGACATCGTCGAATGAACCCGGTTGCGGAAATCGCCATTGCAGCCCTGCTGGTTCTGGGCGGGATCTTCATCCTCGTCGGCTCATGGGCCCTGGCGCGCCTGCCGTCGCTGATGACCCGGCTGCATGGGCCGACCAAGGCGACCACTGTGGGAGTGGGCAGCTGCCTCATAGCCTCGATGATCTATTTTCCGGCCTCGGGCTACGCCTTCTCGGCGCATGAACTGCTGATCACCATCTTCCTGCTCCTGACGGCGCCCATCTCGGCCAATATGATCGCCAAGGCGCATCTGCACCGGCAGGGGCATCAGATCGATCCCAATCCGGCGGACGGGATTCCCGAAAGCCTCCCCTCCCCGACAAGCGGCGAGGACTGGGCGACCTTCCATGGCGCCGAAGCGGAGCCGGCCAGGGACGTGCCCGCGCGGCGGGTCTGAACCTCGCGACCCATTGCGGGCGGAGAGCAGAGGCCTCATCTGTCGCCGATGCCGATCTCATCCGCCTACCGCCCCGAGCCGCGCTTTTTTGACCTGGGGGAGGACTATGGCGATGCTGTCCGCCCGGCGGATTTCCCCGAGACCCGACTGCGGCTGCGCAATGACCGGGCGGCGGCGACGGTCGGACTGGAGACACTGACGGACGGGGAATGGATCACCCATTTCGGCCGTTTCGAGCCCTTGCCGGGCCAGCCCGGGCCGGTGGCCATGCGCTATCACGGGCACCAGTTCAGGACCTACAACCCTGATCTCGGCGACGGGCGGGGGTTTCTGGCGGCGCAGATGCGCGACGATCAGGGGCGGCTGCTTGATCTTGGCACCAAGGGTTCAGGTCAGACACCCTGGTCGCGGGGCGCGGATGGACGTCTGACCTTGAAGGGCGGGGTGCGCGAGGTGCTGGCCGCCGAGATGCTGGAGGCGCTGGGCGTGCCGACCAGCCGTGCCATGTCGCTGATCGAAACGGGCGAGGCGCTGGAGCGCGGCGATGAGCCGTCGCCGACCCGTTCGTCGGTACTCGTGCGGCTGTCGCACAGCCATATCCGGTTCGGCACCTTCCAGCGCACGGCGTATCTGGAGCGGCCCGATCTGACGGCGGCGCTGGCCGAGCATGCGCGGGCCCATTACCACCCCTCGGTCGCCGAGGGGGATGTGCCCGGGCTGATGGCGGCGATTGTCGCGGCCTCGGCCCGGCTGACGGCGCGCTGGATCGCGGCGGGCTTTGTCCATGGGGTGCTGAACACCGACAATCTGAATGTCACGGGCGAGAGCTTTGACTATGGCCCCTGGCGGTTCCTGCCCCACTATGAGCCGGGCTTCACCGCCGCCTATTTCGACCGGTTCGGCCTCTATGCGTTTGCCCGCCAGCCCGAGGCGGTCTTCTGGGCGCTCACCCAGCTGGGCGGGGCGTTGAAACCGATCGCCGATGTCGGCGCCCTCACCGAGGCGCTGAACGGGTTTGGCCCGCGCTATATCGCCGAGCTGCGGGCGGCATTTCTTGAACGTCTGGGGGTGAAGTCGCTGGGTGAGGCCGCTGACCAGCGGCTGGTCGATACGACTCTCGCCCTGCTGCGCGAGGGG